>CAZBCT010000044.1:0-23129 GCA_964490485.1 uncultured Candidatus Brocadia sp.
TGTATATCACATTTTTCTATAAACATTTCACCCCTACGGGGCTATTTTTCAAAAACTAAAGTGTTACAAAAGAGGTTTGTTCTCTATCTCCCTGGTTAACTGAATCGGAAATAAACATGAATCATAATCAATATATCCAACCCCTTCTCATTGCCCTGCATGCTGCAAAATGTGCCGGCAAAGCCATCCTTGAGGTCTATAATTCAGACTTTGCCGTTGAGCATAAAGACGATAATTCTCCCCTGACCTTAGCAGATAAACGTTCCCACGAAATCATCCTGGATGAACTACAGCAATCACAGACCACAAACAACAAAGAAAACACCTCGAAGAACCTGCCACTACCTGTACTCAGTGAAGAAGGAAAAGCTATTCCTTATGACGAACGAAAACGGTGGGAAGATTTCTGGCTCGTCGACCCTCTTGACGGAACAAAGGAGTTTATCAAAAGGAACGGGGAGTTCACGGTAAACATTGCGCTCATCCGCAAAGACCAGCCCGTCCTCGGGTGCATCTATATACCGGTACAAGACAGCTTCTACTTTGCTGCCATAAACCTCGGTGCTTATCTGCTCGTAAATAGTAAGATCGTGACTGGTGGCCTCACGATAGAAAAACTCCTTGATGCATCACAAAAACTACCGTTAAACACCGACACCAGAAAATCTGATTCGCATGACAACCAGGACGTCACAAAGAAACAACACTCACTTACCGTTATTGGCAGTCGTTCGCATGCGACAAAGGAACTGTCAGAGTTTGTAGATAAAATAAAAGAAAAATGCGGAGAGGTTGAATTCATTTCTGCGGGAAGTTCCTTGAAATTTTGCCTCGTGGCAGAAGGCAAGGCAGACCTCTATCCAAGATTTGGACCAACAATGGAGTGGGATACTGCGGCAGGACAGGCAATAATCGAACAGTCGGGCGGGCGGGTTGTAGACATCTCTGCCAAAGGGCCATTGAAATATAACAAAAACACTCTGGTTAATCCCTTTTTCCTCGTCAGCGGACAAGGATATCTGCCTTTTCTGAATGAGTATTAATCATAATATCCAAGAGGGTACAAGCCGACATTTCGTAAATAGAGTTCAATGCTGTTATTCCCGATCACTATGTTGCAAGCGAGACATCACGGGAGGAATTCAGGGCGAAATATCGCCAAACACAGGAGAGAAACACTTGGAAGATTCGAGTGATATTTGTATACTATTGTTTTTCATTTTTATCCGTACAGCGTAATTAAGGAATAACCTTTAGACCACCAAAGGAGAGATGCCATGCAATATGAACATCACGACCTGGTTCATGAATTCCCTGAATATCGTGAAAAGATTCATAATCTTAAGATGACCAACAATCACTTTAAAAGGCTTTTTGACAACTACCATAAACTTGATAGGGAGATTTATCGGGTCGAAAATGATATTGAACCCGCCTCAGACACAACATTGGAAGACCTTAAGAAACGCAGGCTTGCTTTAAAGGACGAGATTTACCATTTACTAAGGCAGAACACGCACTAAAAAGACTATGGAATGAGAAATATACGGAGGATCGGATCATGTCAAAGAAACAATTTTTTTGTCTATGTGCTGCTGTGGTAGGCGTTGTTTTTATCATTGGAATGGGAGCAAAGGCAGAAGCATCACCATTAACGGCTACTCCTGACATGCGGGTGCCATTAATCGGTGAAGATGCGCCTGTTTTCACGGCTGAAACTACAGAAGGCACCATCACTTTTCCCCATGATTACAAAGGAAAATGGGTAGTTTTCTTTAGCCATCCTGCAGATTTCACACCAGTATGCACAACAGAATTCATGACCTTTGCTACCATGATGCCGGAATTTGAAGCGCTTAACTGTAAGCTTTTAGGGCTGTCCATCGACAGCATTTACAGTCACATTGCCTGGCTAAGGACGATCAGGGAAAAACTTGAGTTTAAAGGAATGAAAAATGTTGACATAACCTTTCCCGTCATTGCTGACCTTAAAATGGAGGTGGCAAAAAAATATGGCATGATTCAACCATCGGCCAGCGACACGAAGGCGGTTCGGGCGGTATTCTTTATCGATCCAAATAGCAAGATCAGGGCGCTGATTTACTATCCGCTTTCAAACGGCCGTAACTTCCAGGAAATCAAAAGGCTTTTGATCGCCCTGCAGACTGCTGACACAAACAAAGTTGCTACGCCTGCTGACTGGCAGCCTGGCGATGATGTGATTGTACCGCCTCCAGGTTCCTGCGGTGTTGCTAAAGAACGTATGGAGCAAAAAGATAAGGAGGTAAAATGTTTCGACTGGTTCTTCTGCTTCAAAAAATTGCCCAAAGAAATGGCACCTCCGGCACCGAAGAAATAATAGATATTACAAAACAAGACAAAAGGTGGAGTGCCGGCAAAAGTCGCATCTTTAAAAATGGCAGGTCAACCGTCCCGGTTGGCCAAATTAAAGGTAACACACGGAGATAAAACAAGCGAGATGCTTCTCCCATCAGTATCGCCCCGAAAACTTCATGCATACATCCATGATAACACAGTATGCCCTTCTAGTACTGTTTGGTCTCAGTATTTGATTGCAAAGGTTATCGAGAGCGGATATAACCGCGACTATTAATCTTTCCTCGTATACAAATCTTCTATACGATCAATATCCGATAGGGTCTTAAGGATGCCACAGGATAGATTGTTTTTCTGCATCTTTTCCATGGTTTGGTCAAACACACGGCTGGTACTCCACTCTATATCCACAAACAATTCGGGTATGTACCTTGCCATGCCGATTAAGTAATAACCACCATCCTTGCATGGCCCGATAACGACGTCCTTTTCTTTTAAAACTTCAAAGGCGCTTTCAATTAATTCAGCATCAATTTCAGGGCAATCTGTCCCTATGATTATCGCATGATGTGACGAAAATCTCTTGTCTTCGTTTTTGCGGGGATACCTTTGCAATATTTTTTGGAAGGCAGTAGACATTCTTTCTCCCAGATCATTTCCTTCCTGAGATATAAACTGTGTGTCGTCTCCCGGTATAATGTTAAGAAAAGGTTTTAGCCAGGCTTTGATTTCGTTTGCTTTATCTGCTGGGGTAAAAAAGATTCGTACATCATAGGTCCTTTGATTTTTCGGGATGATATGCTTGATAACATGTTCTGCAAGTGATTGGTAAATGAAGCATGCCCTTTCACTGCCGATGTCCCTTGCCAGACGGGTTTTTACTTGTCCAGGGGTTGGATATTTGAGAAAGACAATGAGCGTATTATCCATTTTTAACGCAAAATGCGTTGTTCACACAAAGGATCAGGAACTTTCCAATTAAAAAGATGAGTCGGGGTTCAGAGGCCAGAATAAAACAAGAGTACTTAGGTTTTTGGAAAAGTAGGGGCGAAGCATTTGCCAGTTTGGGTATGAATGCATGTATGCCAATTATAGCAAATGCTTCGCCCCTACACGGCGCGATAAACATCGCTATTATTGGAATTTTTCAAAAAACTAAATTGTTATCTATTTTTTAAGCGCAATTCTCGCAAATCTCCGCTTTCCAACCTTGAGGACCATGCCGGGTTTTATCTCGATATTCAGCGTGGGATCGTTTATGGGATCATTGTTTATACTTACTCCGCCCTGTTGAATCAATCGTCGTGCCTCACTGTTAGTCGTGGCAAAGCTACACAAGACAATAAGTTTGGCGATCCATATCTTCCCATCAGCTAACTCGCTGCCAGATATTTCAACATCAGGTATTTTGTCAGGAAGTGCATGTTCTTTAAAGACACGATCAAACTCTGCAGCGGCTGCTTCCGCATCCTGAGCATTGTGATAGCGTCGAACCATTGCCTTTGCCATGGCTACTTTTGCTGCGCGTGGGTGGGTATGGATATCGAGGAGTTTATGGATCTCATCAGTATTCAAGTCTGTTGCAAGTTCAAAATACTTGCGCATAAGGTTGTCCGGGATAGACATCGCCTTACCAAACATCTCACAGGGAGATTCAGTTACCCCGATATAATTTCCAAGACTTTTGCTCATCTTTTTATTTCCGTCGATCCCTTCAAGGAGGGGGGTGGTCAAAGCGACCTGTGGCTCCGCACCGGCATCCCGTTGCAGATCCCTTCCAACCAGCAAACTGAATAACTGATCCGTGCCTCCCAATTCTACGTCGCTTTTTACCATAATGGAATCATAGCCCTGCATGAGGGGATAGATGAATTCATGTACACTGATGGGAATCCCGGCATTATAACGCTTGGTAAAATCATCCCGTTCCATCATTCTGGCCACGGTCATCTTTGCAGCGAGTTGGATGACATCATGAAAGGTCATCTTTTTAAACCACTCGCTGTTATAGATCACCTCTGTCTTCTTTAAATCAAGAATCTTCCCTGCCTGCGCAAGATACGTCCTGGCATTTTCCAATACTTTTTCATAGGTAATCATGGGGCGCGTCTTGTTGACCCCCGAAGGGTCGCCAACGGTTGCCGTATAATCCCCGATGATGAGTATGGCTGTATGGCCGAGCGATTGGAATGCCCGCAATTTATGGATAGGGATTGCATTCCCGATATGGATGTCAGGAGCGGTTGGATCGAGCCCTAATTTTATACGAAGCGGCTTCCTTTCTTCTTGTGACCGCTTGAGTTTTTTTACCAATTCTTCTTTTGTAACAATATCTACCGTCCCACGCAGCAGGATCGCTAATTGTTCATCCACATCTTTAAACATAGTGCCTCCAGGGTTCATGTATCACCATAATTCACGGCAAATTTGCACGGAATGCCACGGAATCAAAAAGGAGGGGTGAGAGTTAAAGGTCAAGACTCGAAGTGATGATGATGTACGAATGTTAACTCATACCTTTCCTGATATTTTGTACCTCCATGGAGGGCTGTTGACATTATTCCGCTAAAATACCGGAATTTTTCCTTTCAAAAAAAACTTAAAATAGAGTAAAAACACCAGGGTTAATGAGTTGTGCAGGATATGCACAACGGTAGATGCAACGAGAGTTTGAGTCTTCTCATACAAATAACCAAGAAGCATTCCCAGAATAAATATTTGTAAAAAGGCGAAGATGTCCATGTGTACCGCAGCAAAAAGGGATGCAGTAATTGCAATGGCATATCGTCCGCAGAATGAATTTTTCAATGCCGGTTGCAGAAATCCACGAAACATAATTTCCTCTATAACCGGGGCAACGACAATCCCAAAAAAGATCAGGCTCCCCAGGACAAAGAGCGATTTTTCTTCCAGCACCCATTGGACGACATCCTGCATTTCCGGTAATTGGCCGTAGTAGCTGGAGATCAGATTGATGACAAAGCCGGCGAGTATTATGAGGGGGAGCGTGATTGCATATCGTTTGATGCCTTGTTTTATATTTTTCGATAGATTTACTACAGACAGACCCAAGGCAGTAGCTGACTGTCGATATTCAATGCAGACAATGTAAAACACATAAAAACAGATCAATACATTAATAAAAAGTGAAATGAAAAGGATCAGGTTTCGGTGTCCGATACTGTTCAGGATATTTAGGCCAAGGAAGGCATTGGTGCACCGCACAATTACCGGCATACCAACAAACATAAGGATCACATAGACAAAAAAAACCTTTGCGGCGTCCTTTAAATTCCAACGACAATTCAATACCATTCCGGGTCTCATTTGGATGCTATTCACTTTTCATGATTTGTACAAAAACCTCCCTGCGTCTTGGTCCGTCAAATTCGCAGAAATAGATACCCTGCCACATTCCAAGGGCTAATTTTCCAAAGGAGACAGGTACAGATACGGAAGATCCCACCAGAGTTGATTTGATATGGGCAGCAGCATTCCCCTCCCTGTGGGTATAGTGGCCATTCCATGGCACCATCCTGTTGAGGTCATTTAAAATATCCTCTTTCACTGAAGGATCGGCATTTTCATTGATCGTGATAGCGGCTGTAGTATGAGGTACGTAGATATAACATATCCCTTCTTTCGTCGACTGCTTTTCCAGGATTTCATCCACTTTTCGTGTGATATCAATAAACTCTGTATGTGAATGTGTTGTTACCTGAATTTTATCCATTGCAACATGCAATCCTTACCGTACAAACAGAAATCAATTAGGTTGGGTTTTAAAAGACAAAAATCCAACGACTTTTTTTACCCACCCCTAATTCCCCTTCCAAGAGGGGACTTCTCAAATTCCCCTCTTGAGAGGGGTAGGGGTGTGTTTATTCATAGCATAACTGAAAAAGTTTGAATTTCCTAAACGTTAAATTATTCTGGCAAACCGAAGTAGCATTGTAAAGACAAAGAGATATTTTGACAAATACAACACGGCACTTCTGTTGTTTTTACTGCAGTACTACTCGAGTGAAGTTTTTATTTTATCAGTAATAACAAGGTATTCAAGGAAATTTGTTTCAAATTGTCTTCATTCGTTTTTATTAGGGGCTACGACTGAAATACGGCTCAATTTAGCATATACCATCCGTCGGGACGAAAGGCATCAATAGTGTGACCCCATGAGAACGGAAACGGTAAAGTAAAATAGTACCTTAGTGTTTTGTGCGAAAAAAAATTGCTGGAAAGCCATTATCGTGTTATCTATAGGGGACAACAAAAATACATTGTCATCTATGAAAAAGCATGTCATTGCGAGGAACGGAGTGACGAAGCAATCTCAAGGCACATGAGAGAGATTGCTTCGGGCAAAGCCCTCGCAATGACGATTCATGTATACTTATTAAGACGCTGATTATAGTTTGTTTTTCGTTGAAAAAGGTTTGTAATTTTTTAGATTTGATAATCAGGAGAAGAAGATTCTAACCCGAACGAGTCGGAAGAGAAAAAATCCGAAGCACAAAATTTGTGAGTTAACCCTGTCAGGGTTTAAAACCCTGACAGGGTTATTTTATCAATAACGCACGTATGAATTAGAAGGTTTTTGAGATTCGTATATGTTTCCGGTATAACGCCTGAATTAAGCCGCGCCGCGAAGCGGCGTCGGCTTGAATGAATTGTTAGCCGTCAGCTCAGCGCGCATAGCGAGCCACATAGTCTTGCTTCTTCTCGTTCCAATGGAAACTCATTTCAGTGATTGCCGACGCGTCCTTGGCGAACGTGCTAAAGAGACTTATGAGGTCTTCAATCAAGAACTCATAGGCCCACTTGTGGCGCATGAAGTCGGAGAAGACAAGCATGCCTTTGAAGGCTGTACCATCAGACCATGTTTGCATCCAGTAATAGTGGATGAGCTGATTGCAAACATCGAGGACGCCAAGTTCTGACGGCTCAGGATTGGCAAGATCGAATCGGTCTTCCGGAAATCCTGCGCCAACATATGTGAAAGGTTTGACGCCGATCTTCTTATATCGGATTACCGGAATTCGCGTGTTCCGAGCACGATCGCTCACTTTCGGCCGCTCAAGTAAAGAGCGCACCTGGAACGCCACTAGCATCAGGCGGCGCTCATAGAGCACAAGCTGCTTTTCCGACCATCTACGGTAGTTGCGATGCTTTTTGAGCCACGCCAGCTCTACTCGCAGCTCCTGACGCCAATACGTTGATTCGATCATCCGCTTAGCTCTTGGGTGACGCGCGAAAAAACTTCATCTGACGGCTAACGTTGCCTTAACCAGCGCGGGCAATCAGCACATGAAAAATCAAACTACGTTTATTCCGCGTCTGGTTGAAGGCTGTGTTATGTGTTCTTATAAGTTGTTTATGACTTTATTAGATTTACCGCCGTTACAGTCGGAACAAGCTGTAACCAGATTGTCAAAAGAATCGTCGCCGCCATCAATATATGGAATTTTATGATCCAAGGTAAGGTGTACCCCTTTCGGAAAATCATTTTTATGTCTCTTGCAATAATGGCAACGAAAATCGTCTCTATGAAATATTTCAAATTTCATGGTTTTGCTGATGTGGGATCTCTTCCGTTTTTTATCGGTAGATTCGCCTTTGATTCTACGTCCCGTATTATGGAAGGTATACGCCGAGAATTCAGCACAATCTGAATAGTGTTTGGCTTCCGCCGCAAACCGTCGAGTATCTTTATACCAAGATGCGTTTCCAAAAGCTGACTGTCTAAAATGAAATGGTAAATATTCCGGCTCAAACAAGGTTACTTCGGGACAGGCGTTTCTAACTGAGGTCAGAACATCATGAGTATAAGACCACGATACTTGCTCAATTGATTTAATCATGACGGGTGTGTCCCATTCTTGGCCGTGAGTATCTATGAATTCTTCAAAAGATATATCGCTTCCTCCTAATTTTATTCCCATCTGATACCTTGTTTCAACGGCACGACAACAGTGCCCGAAAATAGGGCATCTCTTCGGTAATTTGTGCTTGTCGGAAATTTTATAATATTCCTCTTTGGTATATCCGATGTTGCTTGTGTCTGTCATTAATTATCCTTTAATGCTCACATAACATGAATTAGCCGTACTAATAGCCGTCTTATTTTACGGCTATTTGGGCGTATAATAAGGTTCATGAATATTTCGCCGGGAATATACCTTAAACTACTAAAATATTTCAATCTCTTTTTCCACGAAAAGCGGCATCCGTTACCCATGGGAGAACATGAAGTCAGTAAATTCCTATCATATCTTGCCGTTGAGGGAAAGGTGTCTGCTTCCACTCAGAATCAGGCATTAAACGCCCTTTTGTTTCTTCGCCGGTTCAATCGTCCTCGATTGAACCGAAACATTTAGTATACCTCCGTTTTACAGCACGCGTTCAAGCTTTTTAGAGTACCGTTCAAATATTTGGTTCAATCTGCAAGATTGAACCAGCCTTGAACCCACCGGCAGAAGGAGGTGGCGGCAAAAGGTAAGTAAGAGACGCACAATTATCTTACCACAGGCTTTTGCAAAGGAGGTAAGGTTGTGTCATGTCCGTCCTGGATTTCCATTAGCGTCCTGGTGCCTTTGTCGAGTTGGGTAAGCTCTTCAATCTCCTTCTTGCTTCCTGCGCCAAGCGCCTGAAACTTTCGTACCGCGGGAAGCACACGACCCTCAAAGGATGCAACTGCGGCATTAAACGCCTCTACTGCTTTGCCAAGAGAGCCACCGAGCTTGGTCAGGTGTTCGACCATCGTTGCAACACGCTCATGGAGTTCTCTGCCAAGGTCACTGATTTTCCTGGTGTTCTCTGACACCTGTTCCTGTCGCCACCCATGATAAACGGCGCGCAGGAGAGCGATCAGGGTTGTCGGTGTTGCCAGAATGACCTGCTGTTTGGCGCCTTCTTCAATCAGCGCCGGATCTAACTCCAGGGCTGCACTGAAAAACGTTTCGCCGGGCAGAAAAAGAACCACAAATTCCGGCGTAGGTTGAAACTGTTCCCAATACGATTTTGTGCTCAGTTTTACCATGTGTGTCCGAATCTGCTGTGCGTGAGACTTGAGTTTCGATAAGCGCTGTTCATCGTTTGGAGATTCTAACGCATCAAGATACGACTGAAGCGGTGTCTTTGCATCAATAACAATATTTTTTCCTCCCGGCAGTCGCACAAGCATATCTGGTCGCAATCGTCCATCCTCCGTTGTTATCGTTTGTTGCTGGTAAAAATCGCAGTATTCCAGCATACCGGCAATTTCAACTACCCGCTTGAGCTGTATTTCTCCCCAGGTGCCTCGCACCGCCGGCGTTCGGAGCGCATTGACCAGATTTCCCGTTTCAGATTGCAACTTCTCCTGGGTATAGATGAGGGACTTGATCTGCTCCGTAAGACTTCCGTAGGCTTGCTGGCGTGCCTTTTCTAATTCCTGGATTTGGGTGTCTACTTTGTCCAGGGATTGTCTGATCGGTGTGACGAGATGTTCTACAGCCTTTTGCCGCTGTTCGAGATCTCCCTTCGCCTCGGTTTGATATTTTTCCAGGGTAATTTTCGCCAACTCAAGGAAGGACTGATTGTTACTTCTCAGCGCTTCTGATGAAAGCGCTTTAAAGGCGTCGCCGAGCTTCATTGTTGCATCGTTCAGGATGCCCAGCTTTTCGTGGGACGTCTTACGCTCATGTTCAAGGGTGGTTTCAAGCCGAACCATTACCCGATTCAGTTGAAAAATGGTTTCGTTTTTTTGGTCAATATCTGCCCGTGCGTTTGACAGCTCCCGTTGGGTTGCAATACATTGATCGTTGAGTGTTGTAATGCGTATTCTGCAGAGCAACCAGGTAATAACAGCCCCTACAAGAACACTGGCAGCCACTACAATACTTAACCACTGAATTTCCATAGAAGCTTACGGAAGAAAACAAATAATGAAAACACGGGCAAGGGGTTTAATACTGCAGTGACAACAACCCGTCCTTTATAAGGTGAGGAGCGCAATAGCTCATCCGAAAAACAACAAGGATTGCTTCTTTTATTACACTACGAATAAATTCTGAGTTGAGAAGAACACCGGCAAGGTCGCAAATACCCTGATCATCTGATACAATGGTTTTGTTTGTGTTACAAAACGATCGCGAAACTAAAATTGATCCAACAATTCCTTTTTCTTTTCGGCATAGTCGTTTTCCGTGATAAGCCCTTCGGCCTTGAGGTCTTTTATCTCCTGCAACTGTTCCTTGATACTCATATCGACCATGGCTTCTCTCAGCAGTTTTGCCTTTTTGTAATCGTAATCCTCTGTAGAAATGATTTCCTCGTCGACCATTTCACGGAGGATTGCCAACTTGTTTTTTATTTTACTTTCTCCCCGGATTTCCTCAGACGGAGCCGATGATTTCTGTGTTATTGTTTCGCCGGAATCAGCCATCTTTTCTTCCAGTTTTTTCAGGCGGGCATCCAGATCAGACGTGCCGACTTTGATCTTTTCATCAACTGTTCCAACCCTTTGTGCCACCGCCTGCTGGTAGACTTTATCCGACAGGTCAATAACAAGCCAGTTTTCATGGTTTGGTTCTAACCGTTGCCCTGCGGTGGGGACCAACTTCCAAAAACGGCTATGTTTCATCCTGGCAGGGTTATCTTGTTTTGCGGTATACCTTTTCTTCTCCGACATGGCATCATTATATGTTTGCAGCATATGAACACGGCTAAAGACAATATTGAGACTGTGATCGACAATAAATAGGATACAATAATTCTGCTGGTCAGTTAAAAGTATACGCTCCGAATAGGATGAAACAGCAATAACCTGCAAGGGTGTTGCAACTGAAAATGCCTGTATAATCAGGGGAACTAATTTTCGTATCTCGTCGTCCTGAAAGATCCTCAAGGTGCCTTTCCTTTTTAACATACCTTTTTCTTCAAAATAGATATATGACAATGCATTGGTGATAATATTCGCTTGTAGCTCATACGGATGATTGCCTTGAATGGGCTGACCATTTTTCTTCACCCGTAATTCTGTGTGCTTTACCATAATCTTGCCGTCGGTATACGTATCAGCCTGGACATTGTGGGATTCCCACGCATATATCATGCAGACAATTCCCACAAAAAAAATTGTCTGGTTCAGATAATAATTTTTTAATAACTTCATAGGTATCTGCTTATGGAATTTTAATGGTAATTTTTGTTATCTGCGATGTCGATAGCCCGAAGCAATCTCTGCAATAACTGTCATTCCGAGCAAAGCGAGGAATCTTATGGGTTTGCTTCGCTTGGGCTCGCAACTTCGGCTTCGCGGAGTTCACACTGAGCAAAGCGAATGTGCTCGCAACGACAACACTCTTTTTGTGTTTATGATAAACTGACCATACGGCAATAATAACGATATTTTCTTATCCAATGATTTCTACAGATTCAGAAAGATAGCATACTTCGATTAGTTCTATTCCTAAATCCTTACTGATACCCTTTGCATTGTCTTTTGGAATAACTGCCCTTTTAAACCCCAATCGTTGCGCCTCTTTCAGCCGGATTTCCATTTGACTTACACTGCGAACCTCGCCGCCCAATCCCACCTCTCCCACAAACACCGTATCCGACGGAATTACTTTCTCTTTAAAGCTTGATGCGATTGTCATAGCAATGCCAAGGTCTGCCGCGGGTTCATCTACCTGCACTCCTCCTACGATGTTCACAAATACATCCTGCCCCCCCAGTTTTAGTCCTATCCGTTTGTCCAGAATGGCAAGGATCATAGAGACACGGTTGTAGTCGACCCCGCTTACTTTACGTTCAGGCATACCAAAATTTGCCCGTGCCACCAGCGCCTGTATCTCGACGAGCAAAGCACGGGTGCCTTCCATACAGGAGATAATGGTAGAACCTGCGCTAACTCTCCTGCCCTGAGAAATAAAGATCTCGGAAGGGTTATCCACAGGTTGCAGGCCATTCTTTCTCATTTCAAAAATTCCAATTTCATCGGTAGAGCCAAACCGGTTTTTGACGACCCGCAAGATCCGGTAGCACTGGAATTTTTCGCCTTCAAAATATAAAACGGTATCTGCCATATGTTCCAACACTTTGGGTCCTGCGATAATGCCCTGTTTAGTTACATGCCCTACCAGAAAAATCGCAGATCCGGTTGACTTGGCAAGGGAAATGAGATCGTTCGCACATTGCCGTACCTGGGCAACCGTACCAGGAGCTGAGTCTAATTGAGGTTTATAGATCATTTGAATTGAATCAATAACAACCAGGGTAGGACGGGTGTTATGGATATTTTCCAGGATAAAATCCAGATTCGTTTCAGCAACTACCAACAGATTGTCTGATAAAATCGATAGACGCTCGGCGCGAAGTTTTGTTTGAGCTACAGACTCCTCCCCGGTCACATAAAGGGTTGTATACCCTTTCTGACTAATGTACTGACATACCTGCAACAAGAGGGTCGATTTCCCTATTCCAGGCGTTCCTCCAATCAATACTGCAGAACCATTGATCAGCCCGCCTCCGAGAATCCTGTCAAATTCCTTCATCCCCGTTTCAATACAGGGACACGCTGTTAATTTTACATTCGTTATCGGTTGGGGCAGTTCACGAGTAAGCACACCTGATCTATAGCCTGGGCTAACAGGGGTAGCAAGTTCTTCAACCGTCGAGTCCCATTCCCCGCAACCTCCGCAACGTCCGACCCACTTCAAGCTTTTCCAGCCGCAATGCTGACAAACGTAAACCACGCCTGCTTTTGTCATATAGGAGAAGAAAAAAACTGACAGAGAAACAAAAAAGGGAAGAGTTTTTACTCTCCCCTTTTTTAATTTCTCACTTCGGTTTATCTCATTTATAGACTGCTTTCCGCATTTGCCAATGCCGGTTCCGGGGTTTCCAGCACCTCATCAAAGACGAGTTTGCCGTCATAAACTCTCGCCTTTACATGCTTCTTCCCTTCAAATTTGCCCTGGAGGATTTCCTCGGAAAGCGGGTCCTCCAAATAACTTTCAATTGCCCTTCGCAGTGGGCGCGCCCCGAAATTCTGGTTATACCCTTTTTCTATCAGAAAATCTAATACCTCATCCGTCAAGGTTACGCTGATATTGTAATTTTCCAGTCTCTTTTTAACGCCTTTCAGTTCAATCTCTATAATCCGTTTCAAATCTTCTTTCGCCAAAGGCTTGAAAACAATAATATTGTCCACGCGGTTTAAGAATTCGGGGCGGAAATGTTTGTCAACTTCTTTCTTTAATTGCTCTTTCATCATTTCGTAAGTATGCTCAGCACCCGACTTTTTGAATCCCAAAGATGCCTGATTTTTAATCACGTCCGCACCAATATTTGAAGTCATAATGATGACCACATTGCGAAAATCCACGTGACGTCCGAAGCTATCAGTCAGTTTCCCGTCTTCCATAATTTGCAAGAGCATATTGAATACATCCGGATGTGCCTTTTCAATTTCATCCAGCAAAACAACGGCATAGGGACGGCGTCGTATCTTTTCCGTGAGCTGTCCCCCTTCTTCATAACCGACATAGCCAGGAGGCGCACCGATCAACCGCGATATATTATGTTTTTCCATGTATTCTGACATGTCGATCTGGATGAGGGCGTCTTCCTCTCCAAACAAAAACTTTGCCAGGGATCTGGCAAGGTGAGTTTTGCCTACACCCGACGGTCCCACAAATATGAAAGAAGCCACAGGACGATTTGGATTCTTCAAGCCGGCGCGAGAGCGGCGTATCGCCTTCGCAACCGCCTTCGTTGCCTCTTCCTGGCTTATTACCATCTTATGGAGCTCCTCTTCCATCCGGAGCAACCGTTTGGCTTCAGCAGATTCGATGCGTGTCATCGGAATGCCCGTCATTTTAGAAACAACTTCGGCAACGACTTCGTTATTCACCACCCCTTCAACCTCAGCTCGCGCTTCCCGCCATTCCTTTTCAATGGTTTCCTTTTTCTTTTTCAACTTATCAGCTTTATCCCGCAACCGGGCGGCCCTTTCAAAATCCTGAATTGCAACCGACTCATCCTTGTCTTTTTCCAGCTTATTAATTTCTTCCTCTATATGACGCAAATCAGGCGGTTGCGTAGTAGCCTTCAGCCGTACCCGCGCACAAGCTTCGTCGAGCACATCAATCGCTTTATCCGGAAGGTATCTTCCCGTGATATACCGAATGGACAACTCCGTGGCAGATTCTAATGCGTCATCCGTAATCTGAACCTTGTGATGCGCTTCATAACGGTCACGAAGCCCTTTTAATATCTCAATTGTCTCATCCTTGGTCGGAGGTTCGACAACAATGGTTTGAAACCGTCTTTCCAGGGCGCCGTCTTTCTCAATATATTTTCTATATTCATCCAAGGTGGTAGCGCCAACACACTGTATTTCCCCCCGGGACAGCGCGGGTTTTAGCACATTGGAAGCGTCAATAGCGCCTTCTGCACCGCCCGCACCCACCAGGGTATGGAGCTCATCAATAAAAAGGATGATATTTTTTGCCCTCTTTACTTCCGACATTACCGCCTTAATCCGTTCTTCAAACTGCCCCCGGTACTTCGTCCCTGCCACCATCATGGCAAGGTCCAGGGCTACGATCCGGCGATCGCGCAAGAGTTCAGGAATATTCCCCTGCACAACGGCCTGCGCAAGACCCTCGACAATCGCAGTCTTTCCCACCCCTGCTTCACCGAGCAATACGGGATTATTTTTTGTCCTGCGGCATAAGACCTGTATTACCCGTTCAATCACATCCTGTCGGCCAATAACAGGGTCGAGTTCGTGTTCACGCGCTTGTTGGGTAAGATCGCGGCCAAAAGAATCCAGCGCCGGCGTTTTTGATTTCCCCTTCTTTTCTTCTTTTTCCTGAGCCATCCCGCCCTGAGCCGCTTCGGAACCCAGGAGGCCAATAACCTCTTCCCGGACGTCCTCGAGTTTGACCCCCAGATTGAGCAACACCTGTGCGGCGACACCTTCCTGCTCTCTCAGCAACCCCAGCAAAAGATGCTCCGTTCCAATATAATTATGACCCAATGCCCGCGCTTCTTCCATTGCATATTCCAGCACCTTCTTTACGCGCGGAGTAAAGGGTAATTGTCCCACCGAGACCAGATCCGACCCGCTTTGAACAATTTTTTCCACTTCCAAACGGATCTTTTTCAGCTCGATATCCAGATTCTGTAAAACATTAGCGGCAACCCCGCTTCCTTCTTTTACCAGACCTAACAAAATGTGTTCAGTCCCAATATATTCATGATTAAACCGCCTGGCCTCTTCTCGTGCGAGCGCCATAACCTTTCGGGCACGGTCAGTAAATCGATCAAACATAATACACCTATCCTTTCAAACTTTATGTCATTTCCAGGCGTTTTCTTACATACGCTGCGCGAATAACGTTTCTTTGCTGGGAAGTAAGTTCGCGCCCTTCTAACTTTTGCAAGTGCCCCGGTAGTGTGAGAATGAAAAGCTCATTTAAGGTTTTCATTTCAATATCGTTAATTATTCCCAAGTTAACTCCCATGCGGACCTGCGACAGCAGATGCATAATCTCTTCTGAGGAAATTATCCGCGCCACCCTGAGCATGCCGTATGACCGCCAAATACGGTCTTCTAATTGTTCCCGGCTTTCAGAAATCAAGGCTTTTCTCGCCATCCGCTCATAACTCGTTATCCGGGGAATCACTCCTTCTATAATTTCTAGTATTTCTATCTCCGACTTGCCAAGGGTAAACTGGTTTGATATTTGATATAAATCCCCGGAGACCTGAGTTCCCTCACCATACAAACCCCTTACCACCAAACCAAGTTTCATAACGGCATTAAAGACCTTTTCAATATGGTGCGTCATTCCTAACGCGGGCAAATGCATCATAACTGACGCCCTCATTCCTGTGCCAACATTGGTGGGGCAGGCCGTCAAATACCCAAAACGCGATGAATAGGCATAATTTAGCCTCTTCTCTAATTGGTTGTCGACCTCGTCAATCGTCTTCCATGCTTCTTTAAGCTCAAACCCGGAACGGATCACTTGTATCCGGAGGTGATCTTCTTCGTTTACCATCAGGCTAATGGTCTCAGATTTCCCAAAAGCCACACCTCTTTCCCCTTCTCCCCCGGCATGTTCCCGGCTAATAAGATGCCGTTCCACGAGAAAAAGCCTGTCAACAGGATCAATGTCCGCAAGGTTTATATACCGCAGATCAGAGGTAATCTCAGCTTCTTTGATTTTATTGCTTACCATCTCTTCGAGCTCTCTCTTCTGTTTTACATTAGCCCTTGAAAGAAAAGGAAATCGCGCCACATTTCTAGCAAGGCGGATTCTGCTGCTGATAACAATGTCCGACTCAGCCCCTGTACCTCTCAGCCATTCGCCGGTATTATCCGCCAGATCGCTAATCTTCATTGGTGTCGCCTGAAAGCTCATAAATCCTGTCCCGTAGCTCGGCAGCCTTTTCGTAATCCTCTTTTTCCACGGCTTTATTCAGTTCATTCCGTAACTGCATAAGCTCATTTTTTTTGATTAATTCTTTTCCTGCCCTTGATGGCACTTTTCCCACATGCTGGGTGCTTCCGTGCATCTTTTCAAGCAACGGAATCAACCCTTTTCTGAAAATCGTATAATCCATAGGGCAACCCAACCGCCCGTGAGAGCGAAATTCCAGGTAGGATAATCCACATACCGGGCAAACGATCTTGGACATTTCATTAATTTCCGGGGCAACCTGATTAATGAGGCTTGTCAGTATTTCGGTAGGAGAAGGTATTTTGGCAAGCTGCTTATTGATACCCTGCGCACAGTCTTCGCAGAGATGCCGTTCCTTTTTCACCGTACCAACAATCTCTGTCAAATGCACCGTTGCGTGCTTTTTACTACAAGATTCACATTTCATTCTTTGTATACCCTCATTGAATCCTTGATTCTCTTCCTCATTATTGCCTTTCCCATTTTAACACATCTATCACTTTTCCTAAAGAACTTTTTTCAGATACGATCTCTTCCCGTATCCTATTTTCTCTTTCCAGACAGTCCATACCATGGTTAATCCAGACATCCGCCTCTGACAGAGGAATTACCATCACTCCATCATCATCCCCGAGAATCCAGTCTCCTGGGTTGATTCGTACCCCTGACAGAGAAATTGGTATATTAATTTCTCCAAATCCTTTTGGCTCGCCGGCGTTTGGCATTACCATCTTTGTAAAGACAGGAAATTTTAACTTTCTAATCTCTGCCACATCCCGCGTTGCCCCCCAGATCACGACACCGCCGATCTTTTTCTGCAATGCGCTATGGGTTGCCAGTTCTCCCCACACCGCAGGACCTGTTCCCCCTGCATCAATGACAATCACATCTCCTTCTTTTGCAATATCAATAGCCTCAACAGGTTTTGCCCAATCACCAGGATAGGTCCGAACCGTAACAGCATTTCCGATGATTTTGATATTTGGGTACAGAGGATAGACTTCAGTAATGCCTTTTGCGCGATGACTGCCATCCGAAATATTAGCTGTAGAAAGTTTCTCAAGGGCTTCGCAAACTCCTTCACGTCCTACCCGCTTGAAGAGGGTTGTGGGAATCTTTCGGTTTTCCTGAATAGCGCTCTTGATGCTTTCTGCTGCTGCTTTTGCATTCTTTGCCTTGGTAATATATCCACCGACGATGATAATGCTTGCCCCGGTATTTACCGCATCCACGACATTTTCAGAATTTATTCCGCCGGCAACAGCAATGGGTATTTTTACTTTATCGGAAATGCGGCGCAAGATATCGAACGGTGTTTTTCCATGCATTTGATCATCTATGGCGGTATGAACTGCAATATAGGCGGCCCCCCATTTCTCTATATCGGCAACACGGTCTTCGATGTTGACATCATTCATACAATCTACGCATATTTTTATACCATAGTTTTTTCCTGCTTCAATACACTCCCTGATGGTTGAATTTTGGGCATCTGCCATGACGACAGCAATATCTGCACCCGCCTTGGCAGCCATCTCCATTTCTGCACGGCCAGCATCCATGGTTTTCATGTCTGCGATCAAGGTCTTATGGGGAAATAACGTTCTAAAATGACGTATTGCATTCATCCCTTCGCTTTTAATCAGCGGCGTGCCTATCTCCAGCCAATCTGCCCCCCCCGCAATCGATTCCTGAGCAACCTTGACTGCCCGATGAAGGTCAACAAAATCAAGGGCTACCTGTAATATTACCGTCATAGTTATAAACTCAAATTGTTAAAGAACTGCTACTCGAAATACGAAGCGCCACAACGGTCAGATTCCCAGGTCGTAACTTTTTCCACCTTCACCCCCGGTGGAAGATCGCGCCTTAATTCTTCATACAATATTTTAGATAGGTTCTCGGTCGTGGGGTTTATTTCTGAAAAATCGGTGAGTTCATTTAAATAAACATGGTCAAACCTATTTATGATTTCCCCCATAACCCGTTTCGCATCTCTAAAATCCATAACCATACCCAATTTATCTAACTTTTCCGCCTTCAGGACAACCTGTACCTTCCAATTGTGACCGTGGAGTCTTTCACATTGGCCTTTATATTCCCGTAAATTATGCGCTGCAGAAAAATCCGTTTCTATAATGAGCTCGAACATGTTTTTATCAGCGGCAAAGCGCTGTATTTTCGCTGTTGTTTCCGATATAAAACGAGTGAATTATAAAAAATCGTAACAATTTAGTTTTTTGAAAAATTCCAATGATAGCAGTGTAGGGGCGAAGCATTTGCTATAATTGACATAGATGTGTTCATACCCAAGCGGCAAATGCTTCGCCCCTACTTTTTCAAAAAACTAAATTGGTACAAAAAATCTTATCACCCGCAAAAATAAAAGTCAAGGCTTTTTTGATTGTTTGTATGGACTTAAACGCTCATTATTACAAAACATAGGATAGTTTAAAATGTATCAGCCTCATCATTTCCTTTTAAATTGTTTTTGTAATTCGCACAGAGAAAAAAATAAGGTTGTGGGTCTCCCATGCGGGCAATTATTGGTGTATGCATTCATGCTCTTTTTCATTTTCAAAAGCTCCTCAATCTCCTGCGGTTCTAACCGCTGCCCTGCCTTAACAGCGCCTTTGCATGCCATGACGCTTATTAATTTGTTTAACATCTTATCTTTGCCCTTGAGGGCATTCTCTTCGCTCAACTCAACCAGCAAGCTTTCTATAAATTCCTTGCCGGGTAAACGTCTCAAAACCTGAGGGAAGGCACGAATTACAATAGTGCGTTGCCCAAATTCCTCAATTTCAACTCCCAGCTCCTCAAGATATTTTTTTATACTGGTAATGAAAAAAAAATCCTTCGGGCTTAACTCTATCATTTCCGGTATTAACAAGCGCTGGCTTAATGATTGAGAGCTACGCAGATTCCTTTCTATTTCATGATATAAAATGATTTCATGCAATGCGTGTTGATCGATAATGTTTACCCCATCGTCCGTTTCTTCAACGATAAAGGCATTGTGAATTTGAAAAGACACCTTTTTTTTACTGACACCTTCCGCAGAAAGAGCATTTTCTGCCCTGTCCGGAGTTTCTGGTGTTTGTGCATTGTTATCTGTTTCGGATCTTCTTGCACTTAAAAATTCTTCATTTCTTCCCCCTGTGTGCTTTTCCGAAAGCGGAAGAAGAATTTTCCTGTTGTGGAAAGGGGTAAATGCATTAAGGTTACTTATACTGGTACCGGAAATGGATGGTGGGATATCCGCATTCCCCCTTTTGTCGGTTGTTTCGTCAGTTTTGCTAAAAGAGAATTGTTCCCATAACGATCTCTTAACAAAGCCAGCATCTTCCGCCTTTGCTGATTCCATTTCCGGTCTCTGGGAGAAAGATGCCACTTCCGACGATTTCGGGGCAGATTTATTTAAACCCTCTTTTAATGCAGAGAGGACATAGTTATAGATCGTGGAGGTATTTCGGAAACGCACCTCAGTCTTTGTCGGATGAACATTCACGTCTACCTCAGAAGGATCTAACTGTAAAAACAAAAACACGATCGGATACCGCTTGTGCATTAATTTCCCGTGATAGGATTCATTAATGGCGCGGTAGATTGCGCTGTCCTTGATGTAACGGCCGTTTAAAAAAATAAACTGCATCCGTGCATTCGCCTTGTCAAAAAAGGGTGGGGCAATATATCCTGAAAGAGTAAACATCTCTTCCCGGAGAAATACCGGGATGAGACTACGCCTCATCTCGTCGCCAAAAAACGTTGCAATCCTCTCGGCCGTTTCCCGAACAGGGGGGAGATTAAACACCGTCCTGGCATTATGCATAAGAGTAAAATGAATAGCTGGATAGGAGAGCGCAAACCTTGTAAGCACTTCTGAGATGTAAGCCATTTCAGTGGGTATCGTCCGTAAAAATTTCTTACGGACAGGAACGTTAAAAAACAGCTCTCTCACTTCAACCTGCGTTCCTTCCGGCGCACCGCATTCCTTTATTTGACTCAACACTCCACCGTCTATTGCTATTTCCGCTCCCTGGATTGACCCTTTTGTTCGGGAGATGATACTGGCGCGCGAAACGGCTCCGATGCTAGGCAACGCCTCACCTCTGAAACCGAGCGTGTGGATTGCAAAGAGATCCTCTGCATTGAGGAGTTTACTGGTGGCATGGCTTTGAAACGCAAGGGAAAGGTCTTCGGCATCCATCCCAATGCCGTCATCCGATATCCGAATCATTTTTCTCCCCCCATCCTCCAGATAGGTGTCGATCCTTGATGCCATGGCATCGATTGAATTTTCAATCAGTTCTTTTACGACAGCGGCCGGACGGTCAATTACCTCTCCGGCAGCAATCTTATTAATAACCAATGAGGGAAGAATCTTAATATGCGACATAATACATTTCCTGAAAAGCAATCGCCAATTCCTGGCTCTTACCCCATGAAAGTCTTATAGATAATAACAAACCGTGCAATCTTCACGAAACATGCTGTTTATACATTTTTTATTATACATCCAATCTGATGTGCATGTAAAGAGTATCACTTAATTTATGGAAATTACACTAAATTTAAATATGATGTTGTCTTATTTTATTTGCAAAAACAAAGGGAAGTCGAAAAAGTCTCCCTTTTTTATTTTCTCTTTGCTACAATTATACGTGACAACAAAATAAAATATTTTTCCTAATGCTATTAAACAGTGAAATTCATGCTTATTCATGAGTTGCAAGACGAGATTAACAAGTGCGCCAAATGCGGCAAATGCCGATCAATCTGCCCCGTCTTTATCGAGACGGGTAACGAATCTATGGTAGCGCGAGGCCGCATCAGCCTGGCCGAGGCCTTACGAAATGGAGAAATCTTCCACACGGAACTCCTGAGAGATTACCTCCTCTCCTGTAAAAAATGTCTCCGCTGCTCCAGCATCTGTCCCTCGGGTGTTGATTACGATCTCATCATCCAAACCATGCTTGACGATCTGGCAAATCACCTCGGTATATGGTTGATACCACGGCTAGTGTTCAGGCTCTTCCTGACCCGCAGGTGGCTCTTTAACCTGCTTTTAAAAACTGCCAGCATCTTTCAAAGTCTTGTCCCGTTAAAGCGTCACGGCACCATGAGGCACCTCCCCTTTATGCTTATGGGTGGCAGATGGATTCCTCCTTTGGCGAAAAAGCCGGTACTAAAAAAATATCGAAATACGAAGAAGATAAAAGATCCTAAAATGAAGGTGGGATTTTATGTGGGTTGTCTTATCAATTACGTCTATACCGACATTGCCGATGCAGTAATTGAGGTATTAAACCATCTTGGAGTGGAGGTTGTTATCCCCCCAGGACAGTTATGCTGTGGCATTCCTGCAAGATCCCTGGGGGACGTCAAAACAGCACGAAGATTGGCGGAAGTAAATGTGGAGGTATTTGAGAAGGCCAACGTCGATTTTATTGTCAATGCGTGTGCTACTTGCGGAAGGACACTGAAAAGAGATTATCCCCATATCCTGGGTGATCGCGCCTTAAAATTCACGGATAAAATATACGATGTATCCGAGTTTATTGAAAAATATTTTTCATACGAAACAAAGATACTTGACACGAAAATTACCTATCATGATCCGTGCCATCTCTACTGGGGTCAGAACATTTCAAAACAGCCCAGGGATATTTTGAGACGTTCTTCTACGTTTCGGGAGATGGAAACCCCGGAACGATGCTGCGGCGGAGGCGGGGTATTTAATTTGTTGCACTACGATCTATCCGCGAAGATTGGTGAGTACAAGGCAAACGCCATCGTAAAAAGCGGTGCGGATGTTGTAGCAACAGGCTGTCCGGGATGCCGGCTTCAAATCGAAGATCTTCTCGCCGCGAAGGGTTCTCCCATAAAATGCACACATACAATACAGGTATTGCGAGATGCTATGCTACAACACTCCTTTGTTAAAAAACGTTTGTAACAAATATTTTTGAGTCATAGGCTGAATCATAACCACCATATAGCAAACCATTGCTTCGCAACTTGTTTTGTACCGGACTTCCTCACAGACACCCCTGACTAATCTTTGACACTTGAAAAAATTGTAACACTTTAGCTTTTTGAGAAACCCCTTTCTCTGTAGGTGTGGCGTACCTGAAGGTATTCACACGCAATAAAAACAAAATCCGCTATACGGTAAAAAAGCCCGAAGGGCTGAAATGATTATAGAACCAGGGGCAGATAAAATCTACAACCCTGAAGGGGTGAAATAAAATTACCATTACACCTACACCGGCATTAAAAATCAATGTCACCCCTGCGGGGTTAACAGGCAAAAATGCTTCAATTGGCTAT
>CAZBCT010000045.1:0-20773 GCA_964490485.1 uncultured Candidatus Brocadia sp.
TCATTTGGTCATTATGGAATCATTACGATGAATTCAGGGATATTGAATTTATAAAACCTTTGTACCGGAGTTTGATCCTCAACGCCGCAGAATTCATGGTAAAATTCAGAGATGAGGAAACCGGTCTGCCGCTCAATTCGTATGATTTATGGGAAGAACGCTACGGGGTGCATACCTTTACCGTATCAGCGGTCATTGCGGGTTTGCGGGCAGCGGGTGATTTTGCCCGCGCATTCGGTGAACAGGAATGTGGCGATAAATATCGTGATACGGCAGATAAAATGAAGGACGCCCTGATAACATATTTTTACCATAAGGAAGACGGACGATTCGCAAGGATGGGGAAAAGGACGGCACATGGATATGAGCTGGATATGACGGTGGACGCAAGTCTTGCCGGGCTTGTTGCATTTGATGTCTTCGGTGCCGATGACGCAATGGTTACGTCAACGATGAATGCCGTAAAAGAAAGGCTGAGGATAAAGACTAGGGTAGGGGGAATAGCCAGATATACCAACGATTATTATCATCGGGTGAGTAATGATATAGGACAGGTACCGGGAAATCCATGGTTCATTTGTACCCTGTGGCTTGCGGAGTATGAAATTATGCGTGCAAAAAATCTGACTGAATTGAATAACACCCTGCCAATCCTAGAATGGGTCGTGGATAAAGCCTTACCATCCGGTGTCCTTGCGGAGCAGGTTGATCCGTACACCGGCACGCCGCTATCCGTATCGCCGCTTACCTGGAGTCATGCAACCTTCGTTACAACGTTGATAAAATATATGAAAAGACGGGAAAGCCTCACCCTCTGCCCCGAATGCGGTAATTCAGAGTTTTATATGCACCGCCATGTTCAAAAACCATGAAATACTTAAGGAGCTTTAAGATTTTTCCTTTTTATGCACTTGGGTAACCAGGAAATTCTGAATCCCCATGTCCTTTATTTGCTGGAGGTATGCCTCCAGGTCGTTCGCATGCCGTTCCTCGTCAAGGAGGATATGTTCAAGCAACTCGCGTGAGCCGCCATCGGCTTCATCAATGCACAGTTTGATAGCTCTTTGGAGCCTTTGAATTGCAACCTTTTCGAGTCCATAGTCATTTTCGGCTTGTTCTTTTACCGCATTTCCTATATTGATTTTATCGAGCTTGGTGATAATAGGGATGCCTTCTAAATACAAAATACGCTCAATCAGGTTTTCTGCATGTTTCATTTCTTCTATAGCTCTTTTTTCGGTATCATCATACAGGAGTAAATATCCCCAGTTTTCGCACATCTTGGCATGGATAAAATATTGATTGATGGCCGTAATCTCTGCGGTAAGTACCTCATTCAACACTTCGATAACTTTTGCGCTTCCCTTCATAATAAAACTCCTTTTCTATCTTAAAGGATTCTTCCGGTCTTCTCGAAAAACGAATTATAATGAAATATTATAGCAATTACAAAACAATTTTACGGACTGGTCCTTCAATAGGACGGAGCTGACGCTGATACATACCGGTAAACGGCTGTTTAACCTGATATAAAATGGTGCGGAGAGGTTGCATTGCAGCCGGGCTGGTTTTTTGAAAAATCAGTGCAAATCAGTGTATCATCAGCGTTCAGATGCCTTCTTAGGTCTGCATCTTTTGGCTCTCTAGAAAAGAATTGACTTTAAACAGGATATTTAATACGCTAATGAATTATAGAACATAACCTCTGATTCTTCAGATGTTTCGCTACCGTTCAAAATGACGAAGAATGTCATTCTGAACATCTTTCCTGAGTAAAACTGAAGGGGGGTAAAGCGAAGAAGAATCTCAACTTTGAAATTCCAGAAAGGTTAAAAGAAGTTAGGTAAGGACGGAATATGGGACTTATTGTGCAGAAATTTGGCGGCACCTCGGTTGCCAATGCAGAGCGCATCAAGGCTGCTGCAAAACGGATTGTTGAGACGTACAAGGCGGGAAATCGGGTCATCGTGGTAGTCTCGGCAAGAGGTCAAACGACGGACGAACTGATTGACCTTGCCCGTGAAATAACCGACACTCCGTCGACACGTGAAATGGACATGCTTATGTCCACGGGCGAACAGATTTCCATTGCCCTTGTGGCTATGGCGATCCATGCCCTTGGGTATCCTGCGGTCTCTTTCACCGGCGGACAGGTGGGCATCGTTACTGACAGCTATCATACCAAGGCGCGCATCCGGAACATCAGTACGGATCGTATCAAAAGAGAAGTAGAAAACGGCACGATCGTGATTGTTGCCGGATTTCAGGGGATTGATGCAGATGAAAATATTACCACCCTTGGCCGGGGTGGTTCGGATACCACAGCTGTGGCCTTGGCCGCAATTATGAAGGCGGACCGGTGTGATATTTTTACCGATGTGGACGGAATTTATACAGCCGATCCGCGAAAGGTGCCTCATGCGCGCAAACTTAATAAGGTATCGTACGACGAGATCCTGGAGCTGGCGAGCTTGGGCGCGCAGGTGATGCATTCCCGTTCTATTGAATTTGCAAAGAAATATGACGTTCCGCTGTATGTCCGTTCAAGTTTCAACAACAAAGAAGGAACGTTGATTTGTAAGGAGGCGAAAGAGATGGAAGATATTGTGGTAAGCGGTGTGGCGGTAAGCAAGGATGACGCAAAGATTACGATCCGGGCGGTGCCCGACGTTCCTGGCCAGGCAGCCAAGATTTTTCATGAGATTGCCAGGAGAAATATCAATGTAGACATGATCATCCAGAACGCCAGTATCGAGGGCAGGGCTGATGTAACGTTCACCGTGCCCCGGAGTGATTTGAAGGAGGCATTGAATGTTGCGGAGAAGATCAGGAAAGATCTTGGGGCAAAGGAAGTCTTGCACGACAGCAAGATCGCAAAACTCTCAGTCGTGGGCATTGGCATGCGGAGCCACTGTGGTGTGGCGGAAAAGCTGTTTAGCATACTGGCGACTGAAAAGATCAATATTCAAATGATCAGCACCTCGGAGATCAAGATTTCCTGCGTCATCGATGAATCTCATGCAGACCGTGCCTTACGGGCAGTTCATACCGCTTTTGGACTGGATAAAGTCGAAAAAGAAGAGGTTGTGAAAGTATAAAAGAATTCTTTTTACGGAGAAACCATGAAATGAAAAATGGACGTTATCTCCTTGTCGTTGTTCTTTCTGTGCTCTTTGTAACGAGTTCGTGTGCTACAAAAAAGCCTATCCTTTATCCGAACGAGTATTTTAATAAGATCGGGCGCGAAGCGGCTGACAAAGATGTTGATGACTGTACTCAGCATGCAAAGGCATATGTTGGGAAATACGGACGTGAAAAGAAGATTGCCGGACAGACTGCTATGGGTGCGGCGGTAGGCGCTGCAACGGGCGCTGCTGCAGGGGCTGTGAGAGGAAATGCAGGGATGGGTGCCGCTACAGGGGCAGCCGCTGGAGCGGCTGGCGGGCTTATCTTTAGTTTGTTTCAAGCCAAAGACCCCGACCCTTTGCTCAAGCAATATATTGAGAAATGTCTGAGCGAAAAAGGATACGAAGTTATCGGCTGGAAATGATGGCTGGCTCTTTTCGCGTCTACGATAGTTTTTCTTGATTTTCATGCAGGGATCAATCGATATTTTTGTCAGGGAGAATGATTATGAGAAAGCAACATGTTGTAATTATGCTGGCGGTGATACTGGCGGCAGGCACGGCATACGGAGGATTTCTCGGCGACCTTTTTAAAAAGGGAGGCATCGCTGCCTCGAAAGCTAAACTTGATGAAAGCACGATTACCGCAGGGTTAAAAGAGGCGCTGGCCATCGCAACGGATAAAACCGTAACTTCTCTGTCCTCTCTCGACGGTTATTTTGCCAATAAGGCAGTTAAGATTTTAATGCCTGAAAAGATACAGAAGGTTTCAGATACCCTGGGGAAATTTGGATTTCAGAAGCAGGTCGATGACTTTGTCCTGAGCATGAACCGCGCAGCGGAAAAGGCGGTGCCGGTTGCCAGAGAGCATTTTGTGGACGCAATAAAACAGATGACTTTCAAGGATGCCACGGAAATACTGGAAGGAGGGGACACGGCAGCTACTGATTTTTTTAAAAAGAAAACCTATAATAAGCTCTACGACTCATTCAAGCCAACAATTTCCGACTCCATGAATCAGGTGGGAGTTACCAATTATTACAAGGACATGATGGGTAAATTCACGTCGATTCCCTTTATGAGTGCAGCGTCAGTTGATCTGGATGATTATGTGACAAACGAGTCCCTTGACGGACTTTTTTACATGGTCGGCGAGGAAGAGAAGAAGATCAGAAAAGATCCGGCAGCACGGGTGACAGACCTCCTGAAAGAAGTGTTTGGGAAGAACTGATTCCTTTATGAGAGAGAATCCGCCTGTAAGGCAGCAATCAAATCCCTCCCTAATAAGGTGGAGGAGGTGGTTCTGACTTTGTTTCTTTTTTACCTTTCCGGATTGAAAGATTCCAAATTCTTTCCGCACGAGTTCCTATATACCAAAAACTAATGGCTAATACCGCAAAGATGACTGCCTTATGCAGGGTGTTCCAAAAGTATTCAAAAAACCGGGTATATAAGTTTATGAATAAAAAGGTAAGTCCGAAACCTCGTGTCATGCCGTCATCAAACTTAATTCCATGATAAATTGCCGCAATAGATGCTATGCCAAACACGAATGACCAATGAAATAATTCGATATGCCTGGCATAGTGCCATTTTTCCATGTCGCCGTAATTTCCAAAAATTGACATAATCCAAAGGGCAATAAAAAAGTACAGCAGTCCCATAATGCGTGTCGGTTTTAGAAATTCATGTCTCTTCTGCCATTTTTGGAATAACGCGCTTGATGCGGTTAACACGAATCCGAATAATACAAATCTGATTGGATAATTCATGCCGAGGTAATAAGCGCCCCAGCCGGATATGTATCCGGTTTCAGCGCCAAACCAGCTACCCAGGGAAAGAAGGGCAAAAATCCAGATAAGTTTTGAAGGAAACCACAGTCCCAATGCGGCATATACGACTGTGGCAAACAGGAGAAGCATTGAGAAATGACTACTTTCTGTAGCAATGACCGTCCCAAAAAAAGCAATGGATGCTGCCGTTGCCAGAACGCCGAGAAAAAAGATCGCTTCGTTGCTGAATATCTTTTCTGGCCTTTTCTCTCTCCTCTTTTTGCCCAGGTAATATAATCCACCAGCAACAACGGCAAAAAAAAGGCACTTTATGCTATCCTGGGCACGAAAGAGTTTGTTCAGCAATTGTATCAAGGCCTTGTCAGCGAGTATCGAGCTTACCGCGATAACGATACAAATCAGGGAAATCCAAAAAGAATATTTCGCAAGGCGTTTCCAGTCAAACTTTATAATTTCATAACTATCGAGAAGTTTCTTGCCCTCTTCAGAGGTTACGGTTTTTTCTCCTACCCATTCCCGGATAACTGCCTCCAAAAGTTTTGCCTTCTTCCTTGTTAATCTCATAAGTCCCTTTCTAGTATCGTAGGACGCAACGCTGAACGGCGTGAATTGAAGGAGCATGCTGCACTGGCTCGGGCTTGCGTGCGCTTGTTCTGTCAGTTCTTCTCAAGGTCATCCATCTTTCTTGTACATAGTGGGTAGGATGGATCAAGCGAAATCGGATCCACCGATGTTTGATTCACCAAAGGGGTTCCGGCGTGAAAAGACACACACCTTGATTCACCTTTATAATCTACTACACCATTGCCCATGCTATAAGGTGGATTCTCATGGGTGACCCTATCCCGATCCTACCCCATCGAACGAAAAAGAAGATAAAGGGGGGTGTTCCCTCTTTTTAGAAGGGAAACCGTCTGTTCGAAATTAATTATACGACTTTTGCCATTGTAGGCAATAAATTTTATTTTTGGAGACTTTTCGTTTTTCTGGCCGTTTCTGAATGCCCTTGTTTTATAGGGCTATGTTGTTAAGGAAATTCAAAGTTATCACACGGTCACGAAGACACGAAAATTTATTTTATTTATTCTTTGCTTTGTTGCACAATATCTGATATTCTTCTATGAAGTTGTTTTGTTGTGATTTCCAGTCGTATTATATATTCGTGTTATATTAAGGCTACAAGGTTACAACTTTGTGGCCTTTTTTATTTTTGTTGTAATTTTGTTAAGGTGAGAGGGGGTGATTTCAGTATGGCAAATGGATCCGTGAAATGGTTCAACGATAAGAAGGGCTTCGGTTTTATTTCCCAGGATAACGGAGATGATGTTTTTGTACATCAGACTTCAATCCAGGGTGAGGGGTTTAGAACCCTTGCAGAAGGGGATAAGGTCGAGTTCGAAATTATCAAGGACCAGAAGGGCTACAAGGCCACAAACGTAGTCAAATTATAAGGTTATTAAAAAGCGCACTCTTATATTTTAAAGAATAATTATTTTCAAGAGATATGATGCATAAAAATAGGGAGTAGTCACTTAACGTATCGTTATAATTACGCTTAAAAGCCCCAATATCGGTAAAAGGATATTGGGGCTTTTTGTTTGCTGTTGAAAAAAATGCAGAGGCACGGGGTCAAATCTTTATCGTTGACAAATCTGCTTCGACTCTTTTGATAATCTGAGAAAGATGCTTGCCGCCTTTCAGTTTTTCTCGTAATCGTTTTCTCCCCTGGCTCACCGTACTATAGTCCACACCCATCATTTCTCCTATCTCGGTTCCGCTTAGTCCACCAACCCGATATAACAAGTCCATTGCTAGTTGCCTTATTTTACCTCGTTCCTTTTTTATTTCATCAAAACTTTTATTCGTCTCTTTGCAGAGAGCATCAATGAGTTTATCTTTTGCGGTATATTTTTTTAACCGCTGTACCGCGGGAATCTCACATGATTTCGCTGGTAAAAATTTGTCTTTTGCCCAGTTGATAAATGCATCACTCCCCAGTATACTTCCTCCAATAACCTTTTCTTTTATATCAATACCTGTCGATAAATCATTACAGATAGTTTCCCAATACAATCCCCTTCCTTTTTTGTTGTCCCCTCCATATGACTCAAGTATTCTGGCATAATCAATCATACTACTCCTTCGGCTCTCATTAATATAGCCCAAAAGGCTGCACCATGCATAGTTCCTTAAACATTTCTCCTTTTCTGACAATGGCAGCTTTCCTTCCTGCTTTGTTCTAACCGGGTTTAAATGGATATATCGGGATACAATATGCAGATAACTTTTCTTTTCCACAAGAATACTCTTGTATCTTCCCTGATACAAATGACCAGTCCTTTTATGTCTTTTATTGTAGTGAGATGTGTACGTAATGTTAAACCATCTCATAAATTCACTGAGATTGGCAAAGGGTGTTTCTAAAAGCAGATGAAAATGATTATCCATGAGGACGTAACAATGCAGGATGATATGATAGACCCCTTTCCCTTTTTTGAAGAACTGGGTGCACTGCTGAATGAGAGACCACAAGCAAGCGTCCACGAGAGGAGTACCCACGGTTATGAATCTTTATTCTATGATCATCGACATGTTATTTTGTGACATAGCAGATGTCAAGAAGAATTGGCAGGGTTATGCTGGGAATAGAAAGATATTTTCAGTATAAAAGAGGAAGAGACGCGTATCGCAAAGAGCCAGAGATGTATGCATGTACTTATTAAAGAAACACAGCGGATTAGAATAAAAGGTAGGGGCAAAGCATTTGCTAGTTTGGGTGTGATTGTATTTATGCCAAATTATGGCAAATGCTTCGCCCCTACACTGCGCGGCAGACATCGCTATTATTGGAATTTTTCAAAAAACTAAATTGTTAAATTGTTATAATAAAAGAGGCTTGGGGAAGTATTTGGTGTGAGTTTGAGCGCGGTAACAAATAACAAAAGCTGCCCTGCGGATAAACGAACAAATGAAAATACAAAGAAGATTTAAGAAAGAGACGGATCAGATTTTATATTCTATTTTCAAGGTCTGACTCTGCCCCCTCCGATAGTGTCGTGAAGTATTGCGATAACCTTAGCTTCAGGGGACGAGCATCGCGCCATGACCCGGATGGGATGAAAGATATATAGTTCTCCGGCCTTATCCTTTTGCCCTGCGTGAGCCTTAACCGAAATTTGGAGGGCACGCTCTAGGATGTCCATATTTTTTGCTAACGCCTGATCGCACAGGTGCGGAGGTAGTTATGCAGCTCCTGTGGAGTGAAATGTTAGGCATACATCAACTTACCTTTTGGTTGTGGAATGGACGCTTTAATTCTTTTGCAGTCTCAATCCATTCCTGGATAATTACTTCAACATTTGAAAGGGCTTCATGGTATGTTGTTCCATCAGCCATACAGCCGGGTAATTCAGGCACTTCTGCAATATATGCCTCATCCTCTGCGCTCCAATACATTATTATCTCGTATTTACTTTTCACCTTATTTCTCCGACTTTAATTTGTACTTAAGTATAAGATTTCTAACTTGTTTTACCTGATAAGGTTTTGACTTATTGCCTGTAGGTTGCAAGTTAAGTATCTCTTCAACATTATCCTTTGTAAAGATATGATGACTGCCTTTAATTCTTTCCTTAAAACCGAAATATTTCAATAAACCACATAATCCATCAAAAGAAATATTGGCATCAGAGGTTCCACCTAAGATTTGAGTTAGAAGCTTGTCATGTTTGCTCATTCTGTTGCTAAATTATACTATAAGGTATGATGATTATGAACCCTTTTCTTTACGTGATAGAATCATGTCTTGCTCTGCCTTTTGCGATTGCTCTGTTTCTTCGCACTGGCCTTCTGTCCCCAGTAAGCGCCACGGCCCTTTTTAAAGTCTGTGTGTTCCGTCTTTTTAACTTCGTATCCATCTCTATTCTCTTTTACTTATGTCTAACGGTCAAGATAGCCGACAGGAGGGAGCGCGCCAACGACGCCCGCCTTCACCAGCTTTGTTAGGTGCTGAGTAGTTGCAAGACGCGCACTGATAATTCTTATGGCCTTGCTCCTCTCCGTATGCGAGACCACAAGCAAACGTTCACGAGAGGAGTATCCCGCGGTTATGAATCTTTATTCTATGATTATCAACATGGTATTTTGTGACATAGCAGATGTCAAGGAGAATTGGCAGGGTTATGCTGAGAATCGAAAGGTATTTTCAGTATGAGAGAGGAAGAGACGCGTACTGTAAAAAGCCAGAGATGTATGCAGGTACTTATTAAAGAGAAACACAGCGGATTAGATAAAAGGTAACAATTTAGTTTTTTGAAAAGGTAGGGGCGAAGCATTTGCTAGTTTGGGTGTGATTGTATTTATGCCAAATTATAGCAAATGCTTCGCCCCTACACTGCGCGGCAAACATCGCTATTATTGGAATTTTTCAAAAAACTAAATTGTTACGATAAAAGAGGCTTGGGGAAGTATTTGGTGTGAGTTTGAGCGCGGTAAAAAAAGCTACCCTGCGGATAAACGAACAAATGAAAATATAAAGAAGATTTAAGAAAGAGACTGATTAGATTTTATATTCTATTTTTTAGGTCTGGCTCTTCTGCTCCTCTTCGCTCTAAGATGTGATAGTATGCCCCCCTCAAATTCTATACGCCATTGTCTTGTCATGGCAGACAAGATAGCAAGATAGGCTACTCTTGTCAACAACATAATCACTAATCAACAGGCTGTCCGAGAATTGTCATTCCGAACTTGTTTTCGGAATCCCACACCCTTTGATGCCCTTGAAATCAAGGGATTCTGAAATGAGATTGTCCTGATGAAAATCAGGATTCAGGATGACAAAAGGTTGTTCCTTCTATTCTCGGACAACCTGCCAAGGTCTGATCCCAAATCCCATAACGCCGGAATTTAGCGGCGGGCAATAGCCCGCCCACTGGAGCGCTTTGTTAGACGCTGAGTAGTTCGTGTTAAATCAAGTAATGACCGCAACGCATCATTTACTGCAGCTGAATCGGCAAATGCTTTGGCCACGTCCGGTTCAAGCATGACAACGTTAGCTCCTTCGTCTGAAATGCGTTTGTAATACTTACCACGAACAGCTTTTGAATAGTCAAATTTGTATTCGGGGCGTAATTCATCAATAATTTTTTTTGCTTTAGCTTTCATGTCGTTTCCTTTCATGAGTAGTTGCAATGCGCGCATTGATAATTCTTATGGCTTTGCCCCTCTCCGTATGTGAGACCATGAGCAAACGTCCACGAGAAGAGTATCCTACGGTTATTAATCTTTGCTCGTCAACCGAGTGGTCTGGGTCATCAAAGGTTGCTGATAACGGATCATAAAATACAGTCATGGCTTCATCAAATGACACTTTGTGCTTTCTGGTATTCTTTTTTGCCTTTTCCCTGTCCCACTCAAATTGCATATATCGAATTTTATCATAATGTTGCGCTTAACATGCATCTTTATTCTATGATTACCAACATGGTATTTCATGACATAGCAGATGTCAAGGAGAATTGGCAGGGTTATGCTGGGAATCGAAAGATATTTTCAGTATGAGAGAGGAAGAGACGCGTACTGCAAATAGCCAGAGATGTATGCATGACTCTGTTGATTAACTCTCATTTCGACAATATGCTATACCATATATAGTACAATGTTGGCAATATGAGATTGTATATGGTATACCAATTTGGTTTGAAAGGACTAAATCAACAGAGTCATGCATGTGCTTCTTAAAGAGAAACACAGCGGATTAGAATAAAAGGTAGAGGCGAAGCATTTGCTCGTTTGGGTGTGATTGTATTTATGCCAAATTATGGCAAATGCTTCGCCCCTACACTGCGCGGCAAACATCGCTATTATTGGAATTTTTCAAAAAACTAAATTGTTACGACAAAAGAGGCTTGGGGAAGTATTTTGTGTGAGTTTGAGCGCGGTAACAAAAGCTGCCCTGCGGATAAACGAACAAATGAAAACACAAAGAAGATAAAAAAAAGAGACCGATCAGATTGTGTATTCTATTTTCAACAGGTTGTCCGAGAATTCAATGGCAATCTTTAACGTATACTATATATTGTCTAATATTAATATTATTGATCAATATGTAGTATAGTATTTGGTGCTCAAGGCAATTCTCGGACAACCTGTTAAGGTCTGACCCCGCCCCCTCCTTTGACCCCATTCCCCTTTGCTCATATTGCGGATTCAATAAATCTGCGTAACCTGTCCTCAAGAGCACTCACTTCCGATCTGTGAAGCGTTTCATAGACGATCCCGCCGAGATCGGCGGGCATTTTTGCCGCTGCTTCTCGAATAATCAGTACGCGTTCGTGGCCCTTCGAGTGAACAAAGAATCCAGCTTCAAAGATCACGTTGTCACGCGGTGCTGCCTGGCCGCCTTCACCTTCGAGCATGTCGTCACATGTAAACAAGAAGACTCCTCCACTCGTGCGTCTGGCGGCTTCTTCGATTTGATCGAGGATAGTGCGCCCTGAGACAAATTCCTTCCAGTCAAGAACTGTTGTGCCAAAATGGTTCAAAATCTCCTTGATACTCTTAGCGGTCCCTTCCAACTTGCCGCTATAGGCTAGGAACACATCCCTCCGCTCCCCCACTCTCTTGTGCCAACCATTTAGAAAGTTTTGAAACTCAGTGTTGGTCACCCATGTACGGTCGGCTTGCGGTGGTGGTCTAACCGAAGGATCACCCGCGTAGCGATTAAAGAAAACCCTTTCATCTAGACCCTGTTCAAGCACAGCGAGGATAGGGAAGCCGTATGTTCTTGCTAGAGCTCCCTCGTAATGACAGTACTCGGTAACCAGCGAAACTCGTTTGCCCCTTTTGGGTCCCGAGCATGTCCATATTGGAAAGCCGAGTACTGCTGCTCCGACGCAGCGACGCATTACTTGGTCTGCATCCTTTGGGTTCCATGATTTGCCAGCAGCCAGCCCCATCCCTCCTTCGGGGGAGCCGAACACTTGTGCTTCGTAACCCAGTTTCTCGATCTCGTCAACGATCGCCCACTTCACTTTATTACGGCGGTTATCCAAGTGCTCATCCCGGGGGCTACTTATAAATATACGTCTTTTCATGGCTGTCATGGCTGTTCAACCTTCTACTTTGGAGCCCAACGGCCCGCATCAGCGGGGCCGTGAGCCGCATTGATGGATTCATGTCTAATAGTCGTTAAACTATACTCTTGCGTTATCTATAATAATTACATTGGTAATCCATCCTGTGACAGGCTCAAACTTAGTTCCTCCCGATGTTACAAATACATCCTGACAATCAGGTGTTTTGTCCATTGCGTCCTTAGCGTCAGCAAGCGTGCCATCCTCTCGCACCGTAGCAAAGCTGGTGTCTTCTAGCCTCTTCTTGAAATCGGCATCATCTAATACATTTTGAAGAGTAAAAGTGGATAGGTCTGGAAGCGGAGGTTTGCTTCGAGATTTCTTGGTGAGAAATCTATCAATGAGGCTCCTATGGATAATACATAAAGGGACGTCATTATCCTTTAAGACAGGAATGCGGTCGCCTTTTTTAGCCCTTTCTAATCTTTCTAACATCTCAAACAATGTGATCTGGCTTGCCGGTACCGCCGCAGTTACCTTTTCAACATGCATCTGATCCTTCGGAATCATCTTACCTTTTACAGGAGTAGACCTTAACTTCTCCTGAGGCGTAAGCAGCTCTTTAGCACTTTGCGTGGCAGCCAGAAAGTTCTCTTTTGAAAAATAGTAGGCTAAGACTGTTCCAACCCATGTGCCAAGGAGAGGTAAAACAGCAGTTAATATCGTTGTTGCAGTTTCAGACACTTTGTCACTTTTCAATATGATAATAACAGCTAATGTTATTACGCCTACTACGGAAAGTGAAGTAATACCCATCGCGAGAATATTCCTTAAATTTCCAGTGTCAGGTTTTTCATTATTACCATTTGCCATATCACTTGTCTCCTTTCGGTGGCCTTAGAATAACTAATAAACCAAACTACAAAAACAGTTTGGATGTACTTTAGGCTTTCGTTAACAATAGACGCTTTCTGATGTGAATAGTATGCAAAATGCATACGAATACACTGCTTTAGGGCCACCATCGCACTTGCCGCCTAACGCCAAGCGTAACCGGGCCGCCGCCGAACACTCTAGGATACATACCAAATCGGCTTCGGCGGCTCCGGTTGACGCCATTGTTAGGCCGCGCGCCGCTGTACAGGCTAATCACGTTGCCCGGGACACCTTGCCTTTCTGTTTAATCAGACCATTGGCCTCCGCGGTCCACCTGCCGGATCACTTTATGAAGCCTGGGTATCAGTTCCTCCAGAGTCTTATAAGTGATTGTTGGACGCACCCATGGGAACTTCCGCAATCCGGGGAACATTCCAAACTCCTTTGCGCCTTGCTTCATAATCGGCACGACAGGCACGCGGTAATTCGGCACGATTGCCTGCAACTCCATCGGCGTGGATCTTGGACTTGTTATCTCGACGATGACCAACTTGCTCATACCCGCGAGCAGTATAATTGTCTCGATGAGGTCTCTCTGCCCCGGTGGTGGAAAGTTAAATATGATCGGAATTAACCGCCATTGCTTGAGCGAGTGGGCAATGGCCGTGAGCACCCTCTTTCGCTGTGTAAAGCGCCCGAGTAGCAGCACCCACTTACGTCCCGCCGCCTCAATGATCCGCGAGATATTCCGATTGCTCAAAGTGAGATACATGAATGCCGCAAGGTCCAAGCCCTCGACTTGGACCTCTTCCTCGTCTTGATTCGGTCTGCGCGTATAGGAAGGCCGATACCGGACGATCAGCTCTTGCTTCACCAGCGGATGATCGAGCTCGAGATCCCAAGCGGACAGGCCGTATACCTTGCAGTTGCGGAGGTCCGCTCCCGTTAGAATGGTCCTCACCATCTGGACGCCCTGCAGGTTAGCGCGTGCGAGATGCGCCTTTTGGAAGATCGTTTCGTACAGATCTGTTCGGCAAAAATTCGCCCCCTCGAGGTGGGCCCCGGAGAGATCCGCCTTTGCGAGGATCGCCTGATGAAAGTTGGCGTGTTCAAGATGTAGCCTCTGCATCCTCGCTTGGCACAGATTCGTATAGCTAAAGTCGTACCCAGCGAGCGTTCGGGGGTCTTTGAACTCGACGCTCAAATCCTGGTTCGCGAGTACTGGCTTGATATGTGGATTCCCGCGCCGCCATCGATTCCAAGAAGCTCTCCCCTTACGAAGTTCTTGTAGGTGTTCCTTGGCTAGACGGTTACGGCGGGCCATGTCCCCCGACCGGATGATGTAAAGGCGCGCGACCGCGGATACGGATGCTCCACTGATGGTTTCGCCGGAAGGAAGTTTGACAGTGAAGCCGTTCCCGCGCGGACCGCTTTTGACAGGGATCGGATTACCCTCAATCGTCAGCGGAGCTGAAACATCGCGCTCGAACACGAATCCTTTGTAGAACTCGGCCATTACAGGTCCCTTCGCAAAGTAAGCACTGTGTTGGACTGCGCTTCGTGTGCCCCAGCCCATACACGAGTGGCATCAGTGGGTCAGCCTAACATGAAATAGCCGTACTAATAGCCGTCTTATTTTACGGCTATTAGTACATATAATACGTTTACTGGTGACTTATTATACGGCTATTTGGGCGTATAATAAAGTTCACGATTATTTTGCCGGTACTATACTTAAAATTAACAAAATATGTCAAGATATTTTATTTTTTCGAGGCGAAAGGTAACTATTATGTCCAAACCTAAATTATTGGATCAGGTGCGTGATGCAATCCGGGTAAAGCATTATAGCATGAGAACCGAAGATGCGTATGTGTATTGGATTAAAAAATATCTCATGCCTTGCAATCTCTGTTTTAACTTACTATAATGTATCCCGTTCTTCCGGCGGCTCCGTGTTCGGGGCTCAATAATCTGATTACATGGTAACAATTTAGTTTTTTGAAAAAATACCGTGAAAAGCTCCGTTAGGAGCGATATGTTGTTCTCTGTTTCATATGCCGCTCCGATGGAGCTAAGGTTTTATATATCACATTTTTCTATAAACATTTCACCCCTACGGGGCTATTTTTCAAAAAACTAAAGTGTTACATTACATGAGGTACCATGCAAGATGGAACAAAATGATATCCTTTTCGAAACGGCGCTCGAACAATTTGATACGGTAGCTGAAATATTGCATTTAGAAGATGAAATCAGGGAGCGTATGAGGTTTCCAAAACGCTCCCTGATTGTTTCCGTGCCGGTCAGAATGGACAATGGCACAGTAAAGGTTTTTAAAGGCTATCGGGTGCAGCACGATATTACCTTAGGCCCTTCCAAGGGCGGTATTCGGTACCATCCGAATGTCGATCTCCACGAAGTCTCAGCGCTTGCCATGTTAATGACATGGAAATGCGCCCTCATGCATATGCCATACGGGGGAGCGAAGGGTGGCGTTCAATGCAATCCGGAAGAAATGTCGCAAAACGAACTTGAGCGCATGACCCGGCGCTTTACCACCGAAATTGTTCAAATCATAGGGCCAGACAAGGACATTCCCGCACCGGATATGTACACGAATTCCCAAACGATGGCCTGGATGATGGACACGTACAGCGTGCAACAAGGGAATACCGTTCCGGGTGTCGTTACCGGCAAGCCTTTGTTGTTGGGTGGTTCGCTCGGAAGGGCGGAGGGCACGGGACGTGGGGTCGCCTATATGGTTATGGAGGCTTCACGGGTTTTATATAAAGAGCTTCGTGGTTTGCGCGTAGCCATTCAGGGTATGGGAAATGTCGGTTCAGTTGCTGCCAGGCTCCTGTACGACCAGGGCTGTAATATCGTGGCCGTCAGTGATATCAGCGGTGGCGCTTACAATCCGAAAGGCATTCTCGTTCCCTATCTCATGCATCATATCAAAGAGCATAAACATGTTGTTGGTCTGAGGGAAGCGGATGCGATCACCAATGAAGAGCTTTTTGAACTGGATTGCGATGTGGTTATACCGGCAGCCTTAGAGGGCCAGATTACCGAAACGAATGCGGATAAGGTCAAGGCCAAAATTGTCGTAGAAGGGGCGAACGGTCCGACAACGCCTGAGGCCGACAAGATACTTTTTGATAAAAAAGTGTTTTTGGTCCCGGACATCCTTGCCAATGCCGGTGGCGTGACGGTGTCGTATTTTGAATGGGTGCAGGACATTCAATATTATTTCTGGAGTGAAGAAGACATTCAGAAAAAGCTCAAAGATATCATGGTCGGCACGTTCAACCGGGTACTTGCACTTTCCAACAAACAAGGCGTTGATATGCGAACAGCCGCATTAATGCAGGGGATAGGGCGTGTGGCAGAAGCCAAGAAGCTGCGCGGATTATACCCTTAACGGGAATATTAGGTTTTCATGGAAGCGCATCTGAGTAAGCAGCAGGAAAGAAGTGCCGTCAGAAAAAGCCTGAGATATTCTGTCAAGGACGGCGTGGCGTTTGCCACAACGACTGGCTTTGGTGACAACTACATCAATCCCTTTGCCGTAGCCCTCGGCGCAAGCGCTTTTCAGATCGGTTTATTAAGTGCTGCCTCTCAATTCTTTCCCTCGCTAGCGCAACTCAAGGTTGCTGACCTTGCCGAACGATTTGGCAGCCGCAAGAAAGTAATCGTACGGTCTGTCTTTATCCACGCCTTTATGTTGCTTCCGATGGCAATGATCCCCTATCTACCGGAGTTCGTGAGGGTATATGCCCTCATTGGCTTTTGCACCTTATACGTCTCGTTTGCTTCCTTTGCCGGTCCCGCGTGGGGTTCTCTTATGGCGAACCTCGTTCCTGAAAGAAAAAGGGGTGCGTTCTTCAGCATGCGCGGACGGCTGATTGGCCTGGTTACGGTTATCAGCTCCTTTGTTGCAGGATACCTGCTGCAATTTTTTAAGAAACAGGCCCTGTTCGGTTTTACAGTCATATTTCTTATTGCCATGATTTCACGGTACATCTCATGGTATTTCCTGTGCAGGATGTACGAACCTCCCCTGGCGATAAAGCGTGAACACTATTTCTCGCTGCGGGAATTTTTACGAAGGTTAAATGCAGGAAATTTCGGGAAGTATGTGATCTTTCACAGTTGTTTTAGTTTTTCCGTATTTATTGCCTCCCCGTTCTTTCCCGTATTCATGCTCAGGGATTTGGGTTTTTCCTACATCACCTACACCATCGTTACTACCGCCGTTCCCCTGGCGAGCATCCTGGCGGTGAGTTATTGGGGGCATCGCGCTGATGCTATGGGGAATCGGCAGATTCTCCGGATATGCAGTATTGTTATCTCGGTTCTGCCGGCCATGTGGCTGATTTCCCGTCAGGTGTATTTTCTGATTATCATACAAATCCTGGCGGGCATATTCTGGGCAGGTTTTAATCTCTGTTCCTCCAATTTTATCTACGCCTCGGTGATCCCTGAAAAACGCACCCGCTGCATCGCCTATTTTAACACCTTTAATGGTTTCTCCATTTGTGCCGGTAATCTGCTTGGTGGCTTTCTTGCGACCCACATCCCGCCGCTCTTTGGGTATCGGTTGGTTGCTCTCTTTGCCGTTTCATCATTTCTGAGGATTCTGGCGTCAACCCTTTTGCTGAAGCGGGTAAAAGAGATACGGAAGATTGACGTCAATGTGGCGTAGTGGCTTCGCGGAGCAGGGGCGCAGCATAGCCACAACCAATCCCCTCTCTTGGTAGGACAAGCGTCCCCGCGTGTCATTATGATGTCAACCGGGACGGTTGATCTACCTCAGGGGATAATGAATGAAGAGAATGAACAGGACAATGCCAATAAGCGTGGAAACTACGGTCGTTGTAAACCCCACCTTGAAAAAATCCCAAAATCCCACGTGAACGTATTCCTTTGAAAGTTCCAGGACAATCATATTTGCCACAGAGCCCATAACGGTTAGATTTCCGGCAAACGTGCTGCTCATGGCCAGTACGTACCACATCGTCTTTGGGTCGGCAAATTTCTCAATCCAGTTTGCCGACACCAAGACAAAGGGCACATTTGAGACCAGGTTGGATGCAATGACGGAAAAGATGCTGAAGTGGATAATCTGGCTCGATGGGGTCTGCCCCAGATAGGGTTCAACGGCAGTATGTGCCAGGGTTAAAAACCCAGCCTTATTAATGCCGCCGACCACAATAAACAATCCGCTGAAAAAGAGCAACAGCGTCCAGTCTACCTTTTCCAGGGCGTGTTGGGGTTTTGTCCCTGATAGGATATTCAAGGCAAGTCCGCCGGTTATTGCCGATAACGGGAGGTTGCCCGTAAGGACAAATCCCAGGAAGATACAAAAGAGCACCACGAGAGATTTTACCGTGAGCTTTATATCAAGTTCCGGTTTTACCAAAACAATCGGTTCCAGTCTTTTGAAGGTAATGTCCTTCCTGAACAGGATGAAAATAATTAGCACATTGGCCATAAGGCTTACAATGCCAATGGGCAGAAGATGCCAGGTGAAATCCAGATACGGTATCTTTGAAAAAACGCCGATGAGCATGTTTTGAGGATTCCCCGTCAGGGTAACGACGCTGCCAATGTTGGAAGAGGTTGCAAGCGCTATGAGATAAGGGACGGGATTGAGTTTCGTCTGGCTTAAAGCAAGGATCAGGAGTGGCGTGAACATCAGGCAAATGGTGTCGTTGACAAACAGCGCCGACAAGATGCCGCTGGAGAAGGATACAAAACAGAGTAAGGCAAAGGAATTTCTGGCATGCGTGATCAGCAAGTACGAGAGATAATTGAAACAATTGGCTATCTTAAGATAACCAATGAGGATCATCATGCCCAGGAGCAGCAAGATGGTATTAAAATCTACGGTCCGGTACGCCTCATCCAGCGTTAATACGCCGGAGATGACCATCAGGACGGCGCCCAGCAATGCCCCCGATGGTCTGTCCAGTTTATGCCATTTCATCTTCTGGGCAGAGATGATGACATAGGTGAGGAGAAAGATGAGTAGTGATATTATGAGCATGTTACGGTCACGTAACCTCATAAGGTGGATTCAGCGGCAGCAAATTCACCTTTCATAAAACAGTATTGGTGGATCCGGCGTAAAAACCAACGTCTTAATCCACCCTTACAGATGCATATCTCTTTTGCCGTTTCCCAAAAATTGCACCGTGAGGAGCACGGTTGTGCCGATACGTTCATGATCTCCAAACTGCCCACGCCATACAAATCCAGCCAGCCAGAATCGCTAGTCCGCCCAGGGGTGTGATCATGCCCGGCCAGTGCATCCCACTCAGGCTCAGCAGATAAAGGCTGCCGGAGAAGAGGATGATTCCGATAACAAACAACCACCCGCCGATGACGACGAGTGAAGACGGCCACCGCGTTTGTGCCCATGCAGCTGCCATGAGTGCAAATGCATGATACATCTGATAGCGCACGCCCACTTCGAAAACAGAAAGCATTTCCGGGCTCAGGCGAGTCTTTAGTCCGTGAGTGCCAAAGGCGCCTGCCGCTACCCCGGCACCTGCCGACAGGGCGCCGATAATAAAGAATGTCCGAACCATGCTCTCTTCCTTCCTTTCGCGCAAGTATTTGTATGGCGGGTATTACCCGCTATAATTTATCTGTTCAACGGCGCCGTGATCCGCCAAGGATACTGCCTAATACGCCGCGTAAAATCTGACGGCCGATCTGGCTGCTGACGGTGCGTGCAGCCTGTTTGGCCATTGTTTCAGCCAGGCCCTGGCGGCGCTTCGTGCCCCATAATAAGTCTCCCAGAAGTCCGCCCCCTTCAGGCTGTCGACCTACCGGGGTTTGACTCGACCGCCCAACAGGCGTGTTTGCCGGTGCGGTTCTCCGGCTCAGGATCTCGTAAGCCGACTCGCGGTTTACACGGGAGTCGTATTTAATGCCTACCGGGCTGCGCGCCCGCACTGCTGATCGTTCCTCATGCGTGATTGCCCCCATACGGCAGCGTGGTGGACAAATCAACGTGCGTTCCACCGGCATGGGCACACCTTTCTCTTGAAGGGTAGACACGAGAGCCTCGCCGACACCGAGCTGGGAAATGACCCCGGCGACATTAAGTTTGGGGTTGGGAACGAAGGTTTCCGCTGCAGTGCGTACCGACTTCTGATCACGCGGGGTATAGGCGCGCAGGGCGTGCTGGATACGATTCCCGAGCTGGCCGAGGATCTCGTTCGGCATGTCGTCCGGAAACTGCGAGCAGAAGTACACGCCCACACCCTTGGACCTGATGATCCGCACAACCTGTTCCACGCGCTGGCGTAACGCCAGCGGGGCGTCGTCAAACAATAAGTGGGCTTCATCGAAGAAGAACACCAGCCGGGGCTTGTCGGAGTCGCCCACCTCGGGCAGGTTCTCGAACAGCTCCGACAACAACCACAGCAGGAAGCTCGAATACAGTCGTGGCTTCAGGATGAGCTGGTCAGCGGCAAGGATATTGATGATACCGCGGCCGCTGAGATCGGTGCGCAGCAGGTCGACGAGTTCCAGCGCCGGTTCGCCGAACAAGCACTCCCCGCCTTCCCGCTCCAGCGTCAGGAGTGAGCGCTGAACGGCAGCCACGGACTGTGTGCTGACAAGGCCGTACTGCTTTGTGATCTCCTGGCGGTTGTCCGCGATGAATCCCAGGAGTGAGCGCAGGTCGTCGAGGTCAAGCAGCAGCAGGGCTTGGTCGTCCGCCAGTTTAAAGGCGATATCGAGCATCCCTGACTGGGTATCGTTGAGTTCGAGGATCCGTCCAAGCAGGGTCGGACCGATCTCGCTGACCGTTGTCCGTACCGGATGGCCTGCCTTGCCGTACAAGTCCCAGAACACCACCGGGCTGGCCTCGTGAATGTAATCTTTGATA
>CAZBCT010000045.1:20946-22737 GCA_964490485.1 uncultured Candidatus Brocadia sp.
CAGCAAGTGGACGGGCTGCTCGCCCTTGCCGATGAGTATCTCGTTCACGTACAATCCCCCTCATTGAAAAATGCGATTGATCTCCTCGTCAGGTGGCGGGCGGAGTACCTGATCCTTCTTGTACAGGCTCCGATTGCCGCCCAACGTAGTATTTGGATGATCGTATGCCTTTTGCCCTTCCCTTACTCCTTGTCCTTCCAGTTCCACCACTTTAATTTGACTGGATCATGCTCTTCGTGGTTTGCATAGTAGACTGCTGTCCTGAACACATAAAGAACGCATTTATCCACGTGTGCTCCAGCGGTTTTTTCGAGGAGTTTGTAAAGTCGTTCAGGATTCCTGTCCTTCAGGTCGCGAACCTGGTGAATACCGATGGATTTCAATGCCTGTGCTATCTTGAGGCCGACACCTGGAATTGCCTCCAGGGATTCCGAGCGTTTCTTCATGTCTCTTTGTTCTTTTCGCGGTCTTTTGCACAGTCGCTTACCTGTCCCTTGATGAGGCCGATGGTGTGTGGGATGACGGGGAGTACGACGGCAAGGTTCTCAGCAACACCTTTGGGGCTGCCCGGGAGGTTAATGATGAGGGTCTGCTGGTAAATACCGGCAATGGCCCGTGACCCCATAGCGCGGGGGGTGTGTTTCAGCCCCTCCATGCGCATGGCCTCTCCAAAGCCGGGTAATTCCTTTTCGATGACTGCCCGTGTTGCCTCAGGGGTAACGTCTCTGGGGCCTACACCCGTTCCGCCTGTGGTGACAATGAGGTCTGCCTTTGAGGCGAATTCAAAGAGTTTTTTTGTGATCAGGTCCTTTTCGTCAGGGATGACTTCGTAGTCCGTGATCGTGGCGTCAATGCCCGCAAGCATATTACGGATCACCTCGCCGCTCTTGTCCTCACGTTCGCCCCGTGAGCCTTTGTCGCTTAGCGTTAGAATAGCTGCCCGTATCATGTCTTTGCTTCTATTTCCGTACCTTTTTCGAGGATTGCAATTTCATCCCCTGCCTTTAACGTGCCGCCGGAGAGGATTTCGGCAAAGATACCCTCTCTGGGCATGATGCAGTCTCCAGCCGTATAATAGATAGCGCAGCGGTCATGGCATAGTTTGCCGATCTGAGTTATCCTGATGGTTATGCCGTCGCCGATTTTTAAAACGGTTCCGACGGGAAGGGATTTGAGTTCGATGCCTTCCGTAACGATATTTTCGCCAAAGTCGCCGTCTTTGATCGTGAGTCCCTTTTCGCGCATGATGTCTGCGCTTTCCCGGGCGAGCAAGCTGACCTGACGGTGCCACTTTCCGGCATGGGCATCCCCTTCGAGGCCAAAATGCTCAATCAGTATGCCGGTGCCGGCATCGCGCTTTTGGGTGCCCTTTTTTTCACTGATACAGACGGCAACAATCTTTCCCATGTGAGTTTCGAATTTAATGTTATGTTAAGGAGTTTCAATCTTTTTGACTCATGTAGAGCGACAAGCCTGGTTGCCTTACCATGAGAGTAGCTTAAAGTCGCTGTCAAAGGCGACCTGATTTAACAAATACTAGCATGACATATTTATGGTGTCAAGGACGAACCGGGTGCAGCGTTGGTTATAAATTACTTGTTTTTTAGCAGCAATATGATTAAAATTACTCAGTCTTACCGAGACTCCATTTGTTTACGTTATCATGCTATAGAAAGGTGAAATATCCATGACCAGCGAGCACACAGATTTAGCGATTATCAATCGGGCAAAAGAGGACGATGTAAAACTTGTTCAATTGCAGTTTACCGATATCAACGGAAATATCAAGGC
>CAZBCT010000046.1:0-22358 GCA_964490485.1 uncultured Candidatus Brocadia sp.
CAATTAGCGATCAGAAAATACCTGGAAGATCATACATGATCGTTGAAAAGCCATCTCTTAAATTTAATCATACATTACAATAGGGTGATCTGTTTTCAGCTCGGCTAGGGATTAAGACGCTGTTTTCTGCGCCGAATCGTTCGAATAAGATCTCGGCGTGAACTCGGTCGAATGCTCACGACGAAGTCCACCTTCAACGCTTTTCTCAATGGTGGATGCACTCCGCCCTTTGCAAACTCAGGATAAGCTCTATCCACCCTTAACTCCTGTTTACTCCCACAATCTGAAGATAATCTTGTTTATTACCTCGTGAAGCCATGATGGCGGACGATTGGGATATTTAAAAAAGATTTCCCTCGCATTGGCAAACAGCGGACGGAGTTCGTTCATAAGGGCAGACTCTGTTGGTCTGGGAGGGAAAGCGGGATCCATTTCACTCATAATATAGTAAAGAGGGTAACCAAAGGTGTAATGTCTGTCAATCATATGCGCGCCAAAGCTGCCAATTCTTAGGGTATTGGTCCAGAACTTATAGAGGCGGTCGTCCCCCGTAATCCGTATCCGTGGTTTTCCAAAGACCTTTATTGCTTCCTGCATGTATCGGGACAGCAGAGGATCCAGCCCCATCTTGGCAGCGCCTACCCAGTCGACCGCTACAAGATCTTCACCGGCAATAATGGTCTGCGTAAGCTGCGGATAAGGGTCCGCAAAGATGCCAAAAGGCCCGTCAGCGCTAACCACGGCATCGATGAAACCGAAATGGATCGGAAATGCCTTTATATAATCGATGGTAGGTTCGTAGATATCTCCCATATCGCAGTGATACACCTTGTACTTAAACTCCATAGGCAGCGCACCGTATATATTCTTGAGGGTAAGGGTATAGTAGGCATAATTGTGCGTCTTGTTCTTGGCAAAGGATATCCGGAAATCGGCAGATTTCCATTCTTTATTCACAGGATGCCTGCCGAGTTTGCCGCCGTAATCCCACTCCTCAAGGTCTTCAGAGAGGTCAACAACCTGATATTTGCCTCCTTCCCGGTAGCCTATGTGCCGGGCCACAGACTTGACATCACGATTGCTGAAAAATTTGCTCAGGGTGCTTCTGGCCTCAGCTATCATGATCTTCCGGAACCCCTTTTCGTATATCCTTTCTGCCAGGTGTTCCACGAGGGCGGGATCCGTAAAAGTAGACTTATCCACCAGGGAATAGAAGAACATAAAATTGGGTTTAATAATGATAGAGAAGTCTTCCCTGCTTTTCCCTGACCTGGCAAAGGCCTTCTCCAGCGCCTGGGAAAAACCTGATTCTTCCATTGCCTTGTCCAAGACTTTAAATTTTTCCGGACTTTGGTAAACTTCCAGCACTTTTTCTTCGCTTGCGGGCTTACCGTCCCATGCATCCGCATCTTTATAGGTAGAAACAGCCACGACGGTTTCTTTACCAGAATTTATGGGAGCAGTGTTTATTGCATCAATATATTCTTCCAGGCCATAAAAGGTTTTTCCATTATTCTCAATCTGAACAATCCTCCTCAGGAGCACCCCGGAGGGGTAATGATCATTCACCAGGGTAAGAACCTTATCATTTACTACTTTGGGCTCTGCCGGATTTTCAGCGATAGAGTCCTTCAGGACAAGGTTTTTCTTAATATTTCTCTGGATTATCTTTCCCAGCGCCTTATCAATCAAATCCTTAAAGTACCATCCTCTTTCATTTCTCAGGGTGCCTGATTTCATTTTGAGAAAGAGAGTCTGCCCGGCAGGGTCTATTCCACAAAGGTAATTATAATAGAGGGTCGGTTCCCTGAGATTATTGATTTCCCCCAACTCTCCCTCACCGAAGGTGCTTTTTGGGTCAAGGGAGTACGTGGTTGTTCCCTGGGCATCAGTAATGCCGATCGTGCCGCTTTTTACCTGTACCTTATGGGGAATGGTAAAATACCCCAACAGGGGAAAGAAGGTCAGGCACTTTCGTACTTCCTGTTCAAAAGCATCCGGTATTAAACCTGTTATTTGTTCTACAGGTTTAAAGGACATGTCTACCTTGGTATCGTATTTTTGGGCATTCAGGGTCAGCGCAATCTGAACCTGAACCTTATCGATATTACCACCTTCTTTATACTCTTTTATTTCGGAGAACGAAACGGAGTGACCATCACGAATACGATATAATTCGCCTTTGTACCGGTAGCGATTGCCATCCAGTTTGACCGATAAGCCCTTGAGTGACTGTCTGGTAATGCCAAAGCGGAGAGGCTCTTCCTGGCCACCATTTGATATCAAAAGAGCAACATCGCTCATGGTCTCTTCATCCCCCCAGGGGAAACCCTTGTCATGCTCACCCGAGAAAAAGAAAAATGTCCTAGAGGTATCTTCTCCTTCTTTTTTAAGATTTCCGGAAAGGACTAAATTTTCATACCGTGTTGTATACAGGAACCTGGGCCCCGGGGCAAACGTCTTCAGCGTCTCTGCCATAAAGAAGCCGGCGTACTTGGCAAGGGTTGCATATTTTTCCAGCGGGTTGCTCGCCCCCGTGACCTCACTCGTTTGTATCATTTTCCTAAGGGAGGCCATGTCCTTGATCCTGAAATACATGACGCCACTGCCATACAGCCTTCCCGACGCGTCCTTCCCCTCGTATATCCTCACAAACAGGGTCGTCAAATCATCAAGAATATCGAATGCCTTGTCATTAAAAATGTCTTTAAATCCGGTAAAATAATACTCCTTGCCATCAGGGCCGGTGAAGGTAAAGCGGTAACGCATATTCCTGTGGCCGGTCTCCTCGTTAACGTCAAAGAGATTAAACCTGCCTCCTCTCATCGTCATTCCTTTGTCGCCCCCTATCGAGGTGCAGTAAAACTTTCCAGCAATCTTGGCTTCGTGGGAAGAAACCTGAATGAAGTCATCAACAGAATCGATGGTTATTTGCACATCAAATTTAACCGGATTGTTGTGCCGTATGCCATAGTCTTCCCCGTCCCTGAAGTTCCTGATATTTTCACCAAGGTAACCGTCCATATCTTCTTTAAAACGTATGCCAGGCATTTTTCTCCCCTCCCATAAATAGGTTTAAAAGATTCCGGTACATTCCCTCTTCCGTTTCATCTTCCCGCCTTCTCCGTTTTTACTTATGAAATACATCGTTTATTAGCAGATGTAGCTTACCTGATACTCTTATTTCAATCAACATTTAATGGCAAATACATCTCATGCCACTCAAAGCCGCCAAGAATTGATTTTGATTTTCCACCATACAGAAAGCCATACTTTTGATAATAGGAAATTAAGCCAGATTTGCAAATTAAGAGGATCTTCTCCTTTTTCATATCTTTTGATGCATCGATAAATTTTGACATGAGTTTTTTGGAAACCCCGCTCCCCTGAAATTCCGGCAAGACCGCCAAAGAAAAGATGACGATATTTTTCCCGTCTCTCACATGGCCCACCATATCCTTGAATGCCTCGTCCGTTATATCCTCTTTGTTTGTTGATCCACTATTAATCATTCCCATGATTTGTCCATGCGATTCGGCAACGAGAAATCCCCCAGGAAACATCTGTATGCGCTTCTGAATATTTTCCCTTGTTGCCGCATCAGACGTATAACAAACAGACTCGATGGCATAACAGGCATCTAAATCGTGTTCCGTAACGTGTCGAATTTTTATAGGAAGCATAACTATGCAACCGATTAGTGGCTGATTACCGGCACCGGCGCGTTTCTGTTTGAGACAGAACCATCTCCCAGTTGACCGTTTTTGTTTAATCCCCATGCCCAGACCGTGCCATCGGATTTTAGGGCCAGGCTGTGTTGTCCACCGCAAGAAAGAGAAGTAACATGCTCAAGTTTTTTCACGAGGTCGGGTATTCCCCTGTTTGTAGTAGTCTCATCACCCAACTGACCTGAATTATTACCTCCCCACGCCCAGACGGTTCCATCTGATTTCAGGACAAGGGTATGATCCCCACCGCCGGCGATTGCAGTGACATTTTTTAGCCCATCCACGGGATATGGAGCGCTCCTGCTGCCGGTTGAACCATCTCCCAACTGACCACACTGGTTAAATCCCCACGTCAGAACGACACCGTTATTCTTCAGGACAATGCTGTGATCTCCTCCACAATTGATACTGACGACACCGTCGAGTCCGCTGAGCGGAACAGGGATTGCCCTATCAGCGGTAGAACCGTCTCCTACTTGACCGTACTTATTGAGTCCCCAGGCCCAGATCGTACCATCTGTCTTGCGGGCAAGATTATGGTACCCTCCGCCGGCAAGAGAGATGATGTTGGCAAGCGCTCTTGTCTGTACTGGTGTGTGCTTGTCAGTTGTAGTCCCGTCCCCTAATTGCCCGTATGCGTTTCGCCCCCACGTCCAGACCGTTCCGTCTGACTTCAGAACGATACTATGTTGCCCCTTTGTGGCAATAGCTGTAATGCCGCGAAGATCGTTCACCTGCACCGGCGTATTCCTGCTCTTTGTCGTGCCATCCCCCAGTTGTCCCGCCCAATTGCCGCCCCAGGTCCAGACCGTGCCGTCCGTCTTCAAAGCCACACTGTGCCACACCCCTCCTGCAATTGCAGCAACATTCCGCAAATCCCTGACCTGCACTGGTGTCTTCCTGTCGGTATTTGTTCCATCACCAAGCTGACCGTGGATATTTAGTCCCCATGCCCAGACTGTGCCGTCTGACTTCAGAGCCAGGCTATGAAATCCTCCACATGATATCTGCACGATAGTCGATGCAGAAGCAACCATGCCGGAAAACAAATACAGGACAAATGAGATTACAAGCCCGAATAGAATGTTAAGCCTGGTGTGCATAGAGATCGTCCCTATCTTCCCCATTGAAGCCTATGTCGTAATTATAAAGATTATTGTAACAATTTAGCTTTTTGAAAAAATACCGTGAAAAGCTCCGTTAGGAGCGATATGTTTATAGACAAACCATTATGCCACAATCAAGCTCCATCGGAGCGGCATGTTGTTCTCTGTTTCATATGCCGCTCCGATGGAGCTAAGGTTTTATATATCACATTTTTCTATAAACATTTCACCCCTACGGGGCTATTTTTCAAAAAACTAAAGTGTTACAAAAATACAAAAACGTAAGGTAAAGTAAAATGAGTGTGATATAATATACCTCAGAAAAGGAGGTATGGCAACGGCATATTGATATGGTAATCGTTATCAACTAAGGAGGTTTATGCCGATCTCGTTTTAAACCACAACAACGGCACTGATGTTGATGAAGTCAATCCAGTCGATGGCACGAGGAGATGGGCTAAATTCAACCCGAAGAGGAGAGTTTCCAAGAAATTGGAAGTGCTTTCCTCCTTATAATTGCGGAGATTGGAACGGAGTCCCGGTTCAGATGCAATGGAAGAATACAAGACTTATTCCTGTGGCATGGCGAACGAAAGTGAGAGAGAGAGACTATATTTTTGTCTTTTTAGTATTTTTATGATTTAATATACCCGACAAAGCAAAGACCATTTTCGTCACTTTTGGAGGAATAGAATCGTGGATATCTTAAAACAGGTAGCCGAACTGAAAGAGTTTTTAGGAAAGATTTATTGCTTTATTGAGGACAACGAAGACTCATTCAAAGACGGTGTTGAGGCAGAAGATATGAAGAATGAAACCTGGAAATGGATGCAGGAGCTGGCCAAATTCCTGCCCGAGGTGTAATGGAACGGATTTTATCTTTTGGACACAGACGAACCATAATAACCTCCATGCTAAAAAATGGTTATTGATGTATATCTGACAAAATCTGTGTTCAGCTTTCATACAGGATATATACAGCTATGACGCGACCAATGTTTTACGAATTTAGACCGCAGAGCCCTATTAAGGCGATAAGGGAAACTACTCTTACGTGTAACGACTGGGATAGTGAAGCAGCCTTGCGGATGTTGATGAATAATCTTGACTCAGATGTAGCTATTCAGCCGGATGAACTCATTATCTATGGGGGCACTGGCCGTGCAGCAAGAAATTGGAAGGAATATCAGAGAATCGTAAACGCCTTGAAAACACTAAAAAAAGACGAGACCCTGTGCGTCCAATCCGGCAAACCGGTCTATATTGCCAGAACCCATGAGTGGGCTCCGCGCGTTGTCATTGCGAACTCAAACCTCGTTCCTGCATGGGCAAAACAGGAGATCTTTGACCAATATGACGAGATGGGACTCACCATGTATGGCCAGATGACCGCAGGAAGCTGGATTTATATCGGCACCCAGGGCATCTTGCAAGGGACATACGAAACCTTTGCCGCCCTTGCCAGAAAGGCATTCAATTCAGAAACTCTCAGGGGCAAATTTGTGCTCACTGCAGGTATGGGAGGTATGAGCAGCGCACAGCCATTAGCCGTTACCATGAATGAAGGAACTGTTCTGTGCGTAGAGGTACGGAAAGAGCGTATAGAAAAAAAGGTCAAAGAGGGGTATTGTGATAAGATAACAAACAGTCTCGACGAGGCGCTCCAGTGGGTACTGAATGCCAAATCCCAACAACTGCCGTTATCTGTCGGTTTGGTGGGAAATGCCGCGGAAATCCATCCGGAACTGGTAAAACGGGGCATTATTCCCGATGTCGTAACAGACCAAACCCCCGCTCATGATCTGATGTCGTATGTGCCGATTGGCGATATGAAGGAACTCGACAAACTCAGGGAAAGGAATAAGCGGGCATATAAGGAAAAGGTTTTAGATGCCCTGGTTGATCATGCAAAAGCCATCTTAGACATGCAGAGGAAGGGTGCCGTGTGCTTTGACTATGGCAACAATCTGAGGTCTCAGGCAGAAATGGCGGGCGTATCCATGAGGGATTCTGATGGCCGTTATTGGTATCCGGGTTTCGTGCCTGCATTTATACGGCCTTTATTTTGTCAGGGAAAAGGACCATTCAGATGGGTGGCACTGTCAGGTGACAAGGCCGATATTGAAAAGATTGATGATGCGGTTGTCCAGAATTTCCCTGATGATACCTCTCTGAGAAGGTGGATAAAGCTTGCCAGGGAAAAAGTGCCGCAACAGGGACTGCCAGCCAGGATTTGCTGGTTAGGATACGAAGACCGCGCAAAAATGGGTTTGATAATCAATGACATGGTGAGAAAAGGTGTCGTCAAAGCGCCCGTAGTTATTGGCAGAGACCATTTTGACTGCGGGTCTGTGGCATCCCCCTATCGCGAGACGGAAGACATGAAGGACGGTAGCGATGCCGTTGCCGACTGGCCGCTGATAAACTTTGCCCTGAATGCCATAAATGGCGCCAGTTGGGTAAGTTTTCATCACGGCGGCGGTGTAGGTATTGGCAATTCCATTCACGCTGGCATGGTCATTGTGGCAGACGGCACAAAAGAAAGAGACGTGCGACTCGAAAGAGTCTTGACGGCAGATCCGGGGATTGGAATTGCGAGGCACGCAGACGCCGGCTACGAAGAGGCCATAACGGTAGCCAAAAAGAAGGGTATACAAATGCCCGAATAAGTTTTGAAACTTTTGCGGAGGATATGACTATGTCTGACCTGGCTTCAAAAACATGTGTGCCGTGTAAAGGTGGAGTGCCGCCTCTGAGAGGAGAAGCGCTTCTGGCGCTGCAAAGGCAAGTACAGGGATGGGATGTTGTGGAGGAACATCACCTGTTCAAGACCTTTAAATTTCCCGACTTTCGCAAGGCCCTTGATTTTGTCAACCGGGCAGGAGAGGTTGCCGAACAGGCGGGACACCATCCGGTAATCACCTTTACGTGGGGAAAGGTAGAGATTAAAATTTATACTCACAAGATCAATGGATTGACAGAGAGTGATTTTATTCTGGCCGCCAAAATTGACGCGCTGACTAAGTAATTCTCTCAGCATTGCTTTATTAAAGATCAGGAAATCCACTGTGTTGGGCAATCATATTGGCAGATTGATTCTAAGAAGCAACGGGCGTAATAACAGAGATGTAGTTATGCTGTACCCTTCTGTTTTTGACATGCATTTAGATTGAGGACATACTTTTGTGAAGGCAATAATATTTGATATGGACGGCGTGCTTGTCGATTCCATGTCCTATCATGCTGAGGCATGGGATATCGTGCTGAAAACGGAAGGAATCAACATTGACAAGAAGATTATTTACGAGCTTGAAGGCGCAAATTACCGGCAGGTAGTTGATATCATACTGAGGCAGCATGGCCGAATCCCAACAGAATCAGAGATACAAGAACTTGGTCATAAAAAACTGGCAATTTTCGAGCAGATAGAACAAGTACTGCCCTTTGACGGTGTAACAGAACTCCTTGAAGCTCTTAAGCCAAAATACAAACTTGCAGTTGTCTCCGGCTCTAACAGAAAGACCGTACAGACAACCCTGAATACCTTTTTTCCTGATACGTTTAAGGTCGTCATCGATGGAGAAGAAACCAGGATAGGCAAGCCGTCACCAGAACCTTATCTCAGGGCTATAGAAAAACTTGATATTCCAAAGAGCCGTTGTCTCGTCATTGAAAACGCCCCCCTTGGTATACGTTCAGCGAAAAGTGCCGGCTTACGGTGCATAGCTATTACCACCTACCTCGGCAAGGAATGTCTGAAAGAGGCAGACATAGTTGTTGATAACCATAAGGAATTAAGAAGATGTATTGAAAAAGAGAACGCGCGAGAGGATACTCAAGAGTACCCCATCGGCACTCCTGTGGTTTCTTAACCGATTTGCCCTTACAGGATTCAGTTTACCATAGCATGCAGCTACGTACAGATGAGTTTTGTCCATTGGGAAATAGGTATGCCTCATAATCCTCGTCGCAGAAGAATGTCTGCAAACGGTGATTTTCTTGTTAGTGACTATATATTTGCCAACAAAACAACATTAATCGACCACATATTCTATGCTTATGTGTTTTGACGGGGATGAACATCCGGTATAATATATTTATTCCCATGATGCATTTTTAAATCAGGTCTATGGTTTCTTATTGTTGGTCGGTTTTAAACCCATCCAATCGGGGCATAAGAAAAGATGCCACAGAAAGAGCTTATAGTATATTGACAGCCGATAATGTAATTTTTTATTCTGAAAGAGTACCAGTACATTACCAATGACATTTCCGGCCAAATTCAGACTAATTTTTACCATATAGAATGTTCGAAGCATGACATACGAAAAGGTTGATCTGTTTTTTCTAAAAAAAGTATACAATGAACGGCAATACTCCACTTGCGACTGCCAGGGCGCCCTCTTCTTGCTCTGTCCGCCCAGATGAATAACCCTTGCATCCGGTATATGATACACCTTCCAGCCTGCCTTTTGCATGCGATAACACCAATCGGTCTCCTCGAGAAAAAAGAAGTAATCTTCATCTAAAGTTCCCACCTGCTGTATCGCCTCATTTCGTATCATGATACATGCCCCAATAACGGATTCAACTTCCATAGGGTATAGTATCGTTTTTTTCTTGCTCGGATATTTATGAGGAAAGAGCCACCGCAACAGACTTTTGTTAAAAAGCTCCGTAGCCAGGGTAGGGTGATTATCATAACTATGCTGCCTTGTGCCATCGGGTTTTTGCAGTTGTGCGCCACTAATTCCCGCTTCTTTGTGCTGTTCCATGAATGAATACATTGTCTGGATGGCGCCTGCCTGCAAAAGGGCGTCGGTATTGAGTAATACGCTATAGGTATAGGTAGCAATATTTTTCTCTAATGCCTGGTTCACAGCGGCAGCAAATCCCCTGTTCTCCTGGTTTTCTATTACGAAAACCCGGGGGAATTGGTCACGCACGGCTTTAACGCTCCCATCTTTAGAACCATTGTCGACGACAAATATTTGGTAATTGATGTCAGTGACCGTTGCATGAATGGAACTTATGCAGTCGAGTAATAATTGTCTGGTATTCCAGTTTACAATGATAAAATTCAGGGCAATCATAGAAAAAAGGGGAGATTATGGAGATGGAACGTTACATAATTCTGCAACCGCAGCTTTCACAACATCTTCGGCCAGGATTCCTTCAGCATGGTAAATGATGTGCGCAATTTCCGGAGGAGGTCCCCAGTGTTGAAAATTACGCTTAAGAAACAGTGCAATGGTACATACCCCCAGGGCACAGGAAAGGTGCATCGGGCCACTATCACAAGCAATGAAAAGCTTGCAATGTGAGACCATGGATGCAAACGTTCTCAAGGAAGACTCAAAAACCAGAGGAACATTCCCGCCCAAAGATTGTTTAAAAGAACTCATTAATTTTCGCTCGTCAGGTCCAAAAAAAACGATGACGCTTACTCCCTGAGCGCGAAGGGCATCAATCAGTTTCAAGAAATTCTCCACAGGCCATTTTTTCCCTTTAGACTTCCTTCCTCCGACAAAAATCCCAACTACAGGGACATGCTTCGGTACCATCAATGCCGTTATTTTCTCTTTCCCCGCAGCCTTTTCTTCAGGAGACAATATCAGTTGCGGAAATACCTGTTGTGTTTCCATTCCCATGGTTTGAAAAAATAGAGGCAGGACTTTATACTTATTGGTTTCTGCCGGCCTTGGAATGGAAATGTCAAACCAGCGATCCCATTTTCCCCGGGCACCGGCGCGAAAACGCGCTCCGGAAAATCCCACGATAAATGAACTCACCATTGACTGGGAACAACTCACATCAACTGCCAGATCGTACTTCATGGATCTCAATTTGTATAAGAGAGAGAAATATGCCCACAAAATACCGGGGAAACTACGGGTTATGCTATAGTGGTGATTAACCGGCAGATGTTTGTAAAGCACTACCGATACGGGGTACCCTGCAAAATCGATAACAGCATGAGGAAAATTTTCCCGGAAGATAAATATTGATGGTGTGGCAAGGATGGCATTGCCAATACGAAAGTTAGCGCGCACCAACAATATTTTTTTTATCTGCTCTTTTGGAAGAGAGCCTTGTTCCTTTTTTGCCGCAGGCAGGAACAGGTTTATTACCCGCATCATCAGACTGCGGATTTTCTTATTCAAAAAATACGGGAGAGGATGTTTCATCCAGTCTGAACCCCCTTTTTATTTGTTTCGACCATGAATTCTGAGCTATTTATAAATGACAAAACCATGTAGGGGCGAAGCATTTGCTATAATCGGCATAAATACACTCATACCCAATTGGGCAAATGCTTCGCCCCTACTTTTTCAAAACACTAAACTGTTACGAATAAAATTTGTAGCAGGGTTGGGTTAAACGAAGCGACCCACCCTGTACAAATAGAGCGAAGGCGTATCCGGAGTGAAAACAGCGCCATAATTCACCCTTACTGACACCTTTCCCCTTTATACCTTTGACTCGTCCGGATTGAGAGGTTACCATAACCTGAAATAATATCTCATCGTTCTGAGATTGAACGGTTCATATTTCAAAGCCATACGGAAATTTTCATGTGCCAGACGTTTATTCCCTATTCGTACATAATACCGGCCAGCCTTCGCATAATGTGAAGCAAGCCGTTTGTGGTAAAGTTTTTCACCTATTCCGCCCATCGTGTCTTTGAATGCAGCGTAGGTTCTATCGATAACCTGTTTTTGATATTTCAAGACATTCTCCCGGTTCTTGCTCAAAGAATGCGGATTGTGTCTATATTTAACCAGTGGTTTATCAATTCCTGCAATTTGAAAATAAAATGCAATACGTAACCACATGTCCCAGTCCTGACAATTAAAGAGTTGTTCATCGAATAAACCCGTCGTTTCAAATACCGCCTTTCGTACCACTACGGATGATGTAATGATAAAATTCTGTTCAGAAAAGAGTTGAACAAAAATTTTGCCGCATGGCAATCGGTTCTTCACTGCCCCATGAAACACCACCCCTTTTTCATCAATATTAATGTGCTTTGAATATACCATACCAACATCTGGGTGTTCACCAAAACATTCTCTATCGGTTTGCAATTTTTCCGGTAGCCATACATCATCCGCATCAAGAAAGGCGACATACTCGCCTTGAGCTGCTTGAATGCCGATATTTCTCACCGCGGGCGATCCTTTATTTTGCTCTAACTGAACGTACTTTATCCGTTGCATAACCGGCTGTAAGACTTCTTTTGTGTTATCTGTTGATCCATCATCAATTACAATAATCTCGTACGGCTGGTAAGTCTGTGATAAGACTGATCCCACAGATTCCGTCAAGAAACGGGCGCAGTTATAAGTGGGTATGATTACACTAACGAGGGAATCATTACCAGTCATGGTTATATTTTGAGAAGCGCTGATTTCCGGCGAAAGATTTCACGTCTTTTTCCTCAGATGGTTCTCATAGAGTGCGTATATTTCTTGCCCGATTTCGTTAAGATCATAAGCCTTCCCCTGACTCTCCGATCTTTTCGAAAAATCGGCGAGCATATTTCTGTCTGAATACAATACATGAATTTTTTCCATGATTTCTTCCGGATCATTATGAACGACAAAACCGTTTACGCCATCTTGAACAATTTCTTGCATAAAATCATCGTGTAAACAGATGATCGGTTTCCCCATTGCCTGACATTGCCTCAGTGCGCGGGCCGTTCCATCAGAACCAGCTACGGTATAGAGCATTATATCAAAAGAATTAACGGCATCCCAGTAGTCCTGCTTTCGGTACCCACCGGGGATTATCACCTCTTCAAGTCCATATTTTTTTATAGGATCCATGACAAGTTTTTGAAAATAGGGACCTTTCCCATACAATAAAAATTTAATTCTTTTCTGCGAATTCTTTATCAGCTTTGCTGTTTCAATAACTAAATCAAATCTTCTGTGGGGTTGAATACGCATTACAAGACCCACGACAAAATCTTCTGCTGACAAACCAAATTCAGACCGGATATCCTGAAGTCTTGCCGGTATCTGCCGCAGTTCCAGCCACGGTTTTATATAGACCACCTTGCTCAGGCTCTGAAGTTCATCGTGGAGTTTTTTTTGAAAAACGGTTATTACATCTGCGGTCTTCCAGAGGGTTCTTTCCAACCTGCCGGGATAATCACTCTTAAGACTTGAAAATATCTTCACGAAATTTTTAGAATGCCCGGGAAGGGTGATCATATCCCGTTCCCGAAAGAAGTGAATTACATCGGGTTTAACCTGGCGTATAATTCGCAGTATTAACCTTCTGTTTTTCCATAATGAACGAATGCCACCACGCTTTTGAAGTCCCTGAAAAAGGCGAATTCTGTCGGTTCTGACTTGGGCAACAAACCTGTTTTCGGGGCGTTTCGGTGTGCTCATTAGCAAAAAAACTTCTGCCTTCTCACTCATAAAATTGCATAATTCCACGATGGGTTGAGATGGCCCCGTCCATTTATAATCTGAATATACGTAAAGTATTTTCATGGATAATGAAGTTCTTTTATGATACTGATAAATTTTGGCAGATTTGCTTTTAGGGAATAGGAAGATTCTACCGTTTTCTTTCCTTCCCGTCCGATACGTTCCCGCATGGCCTTGTCCTTTATGAGAAGACTCATTTTCTCGATCCATTCCTGGGTGGAAGCTGCAAACAAGCCATTCACCCCTTCCTGTATGATCTCATTATGCACACCCACAGGGGAACAGACAACAGGAATTCCCACCGAGAGATATTGCAACAACTTTGTTGCACATTTGCCTTTTGTCCATTCGTGATTTGGCAAAGGCGCAAGACCTATGTCAATATCCTGCAGGTCAGCATTCTCTTCCTCCAGCGCCCATATTTTTTTGACAACAGGCATTTTCCCGCACTCAAAAAAATCGTTACAGATGATCTTTAACTCCAGAGAATTATCCTGGCTTGCTAATTGATCAAAGGCCGGCGTTAACTCTTTCAAAAAGGGGAGCGAAGACTTGCTCCCTATCCATCCAATGGTAACATTTGTTTTATTCCTGCCGTAATCTTTTACGGTATACCGGCTGGTATCAATTGCTGTCGGTATGATGGTTATATTTTTATTATACGGTAATGCCTGTGATTTCAGGTACTGATTCCCTGCAATAATCCGATCGCTGTACCGTACCATTCTTGCAAATGTCCTTTGTCTTTTAAACGACCGACCACCGCCATCTACGGGACTTTTAAACATAACCGCATCATCAAAGTCGTAGATGATCCTAATGTGCTTCCTTCTCAGATACCAGAGTTGCCAGTGCCACAGCCGTTTCTTCTGGACAAACACGGTATGATATTCTTTGAGTTCTGAAAAGAGTTTCATCCACTTCCAGAAAGAATCCGGAAAGAGCGTAACCTTGGTATTGATATGCGATTCTCTGAGACAAGGAACGTATTGTAATACCCTGTATCTGCTTGCAGGATGGTCCCATTCTTGTATGAGAAAATAAACCTTTTTCATTTCCATTGGTTGAAACAACGAATTGTATAAATCTGTTTTTTTCGAGAATACCCTTTCTGCAGGCAATACGGTCTCTTTCCAGTTATAACCGTGCAGTGAAAGGCAGATCAGCAAACCCTAAACGCAATTGTCGACCCATAAATTCCAATGAGTTCAGAGAAATACGATTGCTTTATTGCCCACCAGACGGCCTGTGGCACTCCATGATTTGATGTAAAGTCATGGAATACCATAATTCCGCCAGGTTTGACAAAAGGAAACCATGCGACAATGTCGTTTTTTGTGGCTTCTTCTGAGTGGTCACCGTCAACAAACACAAGGTCTACAGAATGAAGCGGTTCACAAAAGCTCTTCACTGCCTGAAGGGAATCATTGACGATGGCTGTAACGCGGTTTTCCATATTAAAATGAGCGATATTTTTATCAAAGATGGCTTTTGTAGTGTCGGTTTTCAAGTTGGACATTCTTTTCTGATACCTACCTCTGGCTGAACAGTCACCCGCATTTCCCTTGAAATTGTCAATTGCATACATCTTCGCCTTTGTGCCTTTTAGCCCTGATGCCAGGAGACAGGACGATGCGCCTATCCAACTGCCAATCTCTACAACTTTTGCGTCTGATGGAAGATCGTGAGACAAACGAAACAAGAAAGCACGTTCCGGCAATGAGGACAACTCTCTTCCCCGGAAATGCTCGGAAATTCGCAAGAAATTTTCCCATGGATATTGGGGGAAAGCCTTTTTAGCCCTGGCAATAAATTTCTTAGCCGACTTTTCCCATTGGTATTTCTTAATTCCGATCAATGTCTTTAAGCCCATACTGAGCGTCCTTTCTTAATAACGAAAGTGCACGAGGACGAGAAACAGAAAAAATTACGAACAATATACCACAAGTCATTACCCCCATGCTGTAAGAAAGTATCATTTTGAAATAGGTGGATTCGGATTCCATATATGTTTTCGCTGTATGCTTAACCGGACAATTGCTCGTAATATCTGTTTGTCTGCCTCGGCAAAATCTTTAATACCTGCATATGTCTGATAAAATCTTAATCTGTCGGTGTACGTAATACCATGAGGAATCGACGCATTGAGTTGCGCTAAATTTTTCACCTTTTTCTTGAGGGCTATTTTTTTTTGAAATGATACCCTGTCCAGATCCAAATAAAAAAAATCCCAGGTCTCCGGTAATTCCCTAATCATGATATTATTGGCCTTTAAATCACTATGATAGATGCCCGAGTCGTGCAGATGCTTAAAAGACGTTGCTAAACAGGAGATAAATCTCTTTTTCTTTCCCGAAATAGTTTTATCATAAGGATCGCTAAAATTTTCACTGACATATTTGTTGCACGGCAGGCAACGGGAAAGTTCTTCCATAATGATAAAACTTTTCTTGACCCTTGCGAATCGTTTTTCCTCAAATAATGCAATGGGTTTGGGAGTCAAAAAGTTTGCCGCCATCAAACCATGAGCGGCAAGCCATGCCCTGCGTGCAGGGGAATTGCGGAAGGAATAGAAAAATCTTTTCAGAGTAGATGGATATCGGTGTTCCTTGATGCACACGCTCTTGATGCCTTCGTGGGATACGGCAATACGCGTGATGCCAGTTTTTGCAGATGATTTTACCACCATATCGGGCTGTTCTTTAAAGGAAATCAAATGTCTGTCAATCAACGCAGCCAGTGTGCTGGCGTCCCATTCATTCCGCTTATTTACCGTATAACCAGCATAGGCAGTAACGGCGAAGACGTTGTTCGTCTTTAAACATTTCCTTGTCCTGCTCTGCCAAAGCCGGTGTTTAATTTTGTAAATTTTCTTTAAGACAATCGTACGAAAAATATCCTTGTTTTTGTTCGGAAGCAGTTGATCTGCATACTTATCTATCAACCCAGTTATTTCATCATGGGTACAGATATCCATGATAGAATACAACAATCTCGATAGCTCGTGAATCCTAAAGGGCAAGGGAAGTTTCTTCTTGAATAATGCCCGCCCTACGTCCAACAAATAAAAGGATGCAGGATTATCGGCCTTCACAAGTATATTTTCAGCGTGGAGTTCTCCGTGGAAAATACCGAGATTATGCACCGTTCTCACGTAAGAAATAAGATTGTTCATGAACGTTTTCTTTTGTAATGCAGACGTGGGTGGCTTTTGGATAATACTCAAGAATGTCTTTACCGTTGTGCTGTTTGGTATAGCCTTTGAAATGACATAACAATCCTTCAGGATTCCAAGGCGCCTCTTTTCCCCTACGGCAACCGGTTCTGCGGTAAGCAAATGGCTCTTCAGCAGCCGATGGCTATGAGTCCATTCCCTGTATGCCTTCGACAATGAAAACAATGATTTAACGCCTTCCAGAAAACCCTTCGTCGTGTATTGCTTTATGTAAAAAGATTCTCCATAATACAGGTATCGTAATACTTTTTTATAATATCCGTTGCGTATGACCTCACACGTGTTGTTTCTGTGTATATCGTCGGATATCTCGCTGAATATATCCAACGATATACCATTTACCAACCATCGAATGTCATTTCTGATGTAACTGTTACCAACCATGAGAATTAGTGTCTTCTTAAGATATTTTGTAACTATTCAGCGTACTTTTGCCAGCAACCATTACAAGCAAACAAAATATTGATTATATAATCCCGAAGGGATGTCATTATTATAAAACATCGTATACCATGGTTGTTAACCCCATAGGGGTGATATGGCATCATGGTTTCCACAATATTTCACCCCTACGGGGTTGAATGTTAATGTTGTGGTGTGTTTTTTCTATAATCATGTCATCCCTTCGGGATTTTTCCGTCTGCCTGTTTTCCCTGTTGGTTTTTTACCATTCTGAGCAATTAACCCTGCCAGGGTTGCCGCACGAATTTTGTATTTCGAGTTTTTGTCTTTTTCGACCTGTTCGGGTCAGGAATGACGATCCACTATACTCAAGAGGCTCACAACTTGTGATTAATAAACTTGATATATAGTTACCATAATCTAACGGAGTGGCACGGACAAGCTATGCTTGTCCGTGTTTTGTAATACTGCTTAATGCATTGTGCTTGCAATGGCCAGATTTGTATTGTCTATCCAAATTTCAAAATGGATAATTCGCAAACCATGTCGTGCAAGTTCAACACGGACAAACGGAGTTTGTCCGTGCCACCCCGTTATCAATGTAAAATTCACACTTTATGAGTATTGTGGGTATATCTTTCGATAAACCTGTAGAGTTTTTTCTATATTTGCCTGAAAGGAATACCGCTCTGCTTTTTGCCTTGCAACGGCACCCATCTGCTCTCTCGTTCCCTTTTCTAAAAGCGCTTGCAGATGCTTTGCAATTTCATGTGCATCAATGGGATGGTTAACAATGAAACCATCTTCTCCGTGCGTAATAATCTCTGATGCGCCACTTGCTTTGCTGACGATGACCGACAGTCCAGACGCCATTGCCTCAAGGCAAGCTGTGCCAAAGGCATCATACTCACTGGGGAAAAGGAAAATGTCTCCCCCTGCATATATTTCATGAATGTGCTTGCACACACCGGCGAAGACCAGTTTGTCAAACACGCCTTTTTCCCTGGCAAATCTTTGGTATTCCCCAATATTTCCTTTTCCCACAACGAGCAATTTCATTTTTTGAGACGCATGCATCAGGGATAAGGCATTAATAGCGTGTCTCAGTCCTTTTCTCTTAAATCCGGAACCGACAAACAACAAGAGCACATCATCTGGCGCAATTGCATATTTCTCCCTTACCGTGTCCCTGCATGCTGTCCTGTTTTGTGGAGTAAATAAATTGATATCTACACCATTGTAAATGACATCAATATCGCCAGGAGACAATTGGTAATGTTGTATCAGTTCTCTCTTGCATTGTTCTGAGATGCAGGTGATCTGTTTATAACATTTCTTTTTGAAAATAACTTTCTCTAAAAGCAACAGGGAAAAATGTCTTGGATTCAGACACATAAGGATCTTACCAAGCCTTGATTGCATCATGGGGTAGGTATGCATCATATAGTCCCAGTGGCATCCCCCGCCGACACGATAAATATCCTGGAACAATGTCCGGGTAAATCCGTGAACAAGATCGAATTCTATTCTGGATTTTTTAATAATCTTAGGGGCATTTACGGCAAATGTCCAGTATTTTAATGGAGACCAGAAAGGAATGGCCGGAACAGGATGGAAGGTTAACCTCTTGTCCTGGCTCTGGCTGAATCGATGCGCAAAAATATGAACTTCATAGCCGCGGTCAAGGAGTTGTTTGGATGCGTTACATACATAGCTCTCCACCCCCCCTTTTTCCCTGATAAATTGATATACCACTAAAGCAATCTTCATCGTATAACGATATATAGTAAACGTATTAAATAAGTTGACATGTACTGGTCATTGCGAGCACATTCGCGTTGCTCAGTGTAAACTCCGCGAAGCCGAAGTTGCGAGTCCAAACGAAGCAAACCCATGAGATTCCTCGCTTTGCTCGGAATGACAGTCATAGCAGAGATTGCTTCGGGCTAACGCCCTCGCAATGGCAGCTTTCTTTAAGCGGTTACTATAGGTCAAACATAATTTTTGTCACAATTCAGCCTTTTGAAAAAGGCTGAATTGTACTATGATACCATAAAACAAACTACTTCAAATAATTCTTTTAAAATATTCGTGATGTTTGAAATAGATCTGTATGGGAAAGCAGTTTGTCCAGAAAAAGGCACCAGCATTTTGAACGTTACCGTCAATGATATGGCTTACTTACCTGGATGAAAACAGAGAAATGGCAATGTGCAATGGGAAAGTTAGAAACGTAGCCCGATAGGCCACGCTAATGTATCAGGCATATTTTTTATGCCGTTCAAGATGATTGTTCCGGAGGGGGGGAGTATAAAAATATTAAGTAAGAAATTTGCGTTTTGCAGAAATATCAATTATAATTTAAACTACATCTTTTAAGGCGCATCTAAAAATACTTAGGGTTGTTTACTGACCCTTTACAAACCTAAGCAACATGAGGGTGCGCCTTCTCTGTTTCTGCGCCGCCGGCACCTTATTGAAAAGAAATTTCCTGTATTTTCCCTGCGTTGCTCCTGATGAAGAGAGGAGTATTCCGTTCAATCCCATACTTCTTAATTAGCCGTCGAAATGTTTCCCGCCTGTTTTGGATTAAATAACTCGTTGCTCATTATACTATGCCGCTAAAAGCACAGCATACATGATTATCACCCTATATTTTCGGCTACTATGAAAAAAAACTGAAGTGATGAGGAAAAAAGGACTGCAACTTGCCCACACCTTCGGCCATTGGAAGGAATATGCTGACAAGTTATCGAACAAGTAACAATTTAGTTTTTTGAAAAGTAGGGGCAAAGCATTTGCCGTCTTATGTATGAACGCATGTATACCAACGATGGCAAATGCCTCGTCCCTACACGGTGCGGTAAACATCGCCATTAATTGAATTTTTTCAAAGAGCTAAATTGTTACTCAAACAAAAATTTTTGCCTTAAAACGCTTTAGTTCTTTATTGTATTCTGGTTTGTTATCATGGTAAAGTATAGAGATTAAATATTACCATTTTTAAACCACCCAATCAGGATACCCAGAGAGAGTTTGCCATGATAGAGTTACTAAGAAAAAGACGAAGTATCAGGGTCTATGAAGACAGGAAAATAGAACCGGAAAACATTGAAATTTTAAAAGAGACATTATTGCGATCGCCGTCATCAAGGAATATTAACCCCTGGGAGTTTATTTTCGTTGACGACAAAGAATTGCTAAAAAAGTTATCGAAGGCAAAGGAACATGGATCAGGATTTCTGGAAGATGCTGCATTAGGAATTATCGTTTGTGGCGATGAAAAGCGGTCGGATGTATGGGTTGAAGACTGTTCTATAGCATCCATCCTGGTACAAATGGTTGCCCAATCGATGAACATGGGGAGTTGTTGGATACAGATACGAAATAGAATGCATACGAAAGACATAACCTCAGAAGCATATATTCAAGAACTCTTTCATATTCCCAAGAATATAAACGTAGAATCTGTTATTAGCATTGGATATCCTGCAGAGAAAAAGCCTGGTGTGCCAAAAGAAAAGTTGCAATTGAATAAAATAAAAACGAATCGATTCTGATCGCACGACACCGAATACCCATCTCAGATGCATGGACAAGAAACAGGATAAAAATAAAAAACCAAAGGCATGGCAACGGCATCGTATCGAGAAAGGACCCCATCTTGAGATTCTTCAGGCGCGCTTCGATTGGTTGAAACACCCCGGAAGTCAAAAAGAGATGAAACGGCTGGTGCTTGAAGCAAATGACTGGGTTAACATTGTTGCTACTACGCCGGATAATGAAATCGTGATTGTCCGGCAATATCGGTTTGGCACCGAAAAAATAACCACCGAAATACCCGGCGGCATGGTTGACCACGGTGAGGATTCCAGGGCAGCGGCAATTCGGGAATTGAAGGAAGAAACCGGTTATACCAGCGCCAACTGGATTTATCTTGGCTCGGTCGAACCAAATCCGGCAATCTTGAATAACGTGTGCCATTCCTGGCATGCAAAAGATGCCGTTCAAACAGGAGAAATGAACCCCGACGAGGGTGAAGATATTGTTGTTGCCACGCTAACGCTCGATGAAGTGCGATACGAAATTCAGGCTGGCAATTTCCGTCATTCACTGGCGCTCCTGGCGCTTACGAAAGTTTTTGACTTATGGAATGGGATTCATTCAGAGGATTGATGGGAAATTACCGTTGGAAGGATTTTTTCTGCAATTTATGATGGTACCGATCATGTTTTTCTGCGCTGGGACCTCCGCTTCCCCATTATATTCGCAGGATTTTTTCGCTATTACCGACTTTAGCAAGGACGAACTGGCTAAGGGTGAACCTGTGGGATGGAAAACCCACAAAGGCATTTGCAGAGAGATCAAGCACAGAATCATGCCTCGTATTGTGGAAATAGAAAATAGAAAGGCGCTTTATGTAAATGCCCATGATAACGGCGCAATTCTTTTCAAACCCGTGCATCGTAATCCTAAAGAATACCCCTTTCTGAGCTGGCAGTGGAAGGTATCTAACATTATACATGAGAGCAGGGAAAAAGAAGTTGGCGGCGATGATTACCCTGCTGCTGTGTGTGGTCTATGGCAAGACAGTTTTCTCCATACCATACCGGTACCGGATATTAATCTACGTATACGGAAACAACCTGACAGCCGGAGATCGGTTTTCAAATCCCTGTGAGGCAAGGGCAAGAATGATTGTCGTGCAGAGTGGCGAAAAAGACACCGGTAAATGGCTTACCTATAAGGTAAACCATTACCAGGATTATGTTCAGGAATTTAATCAGGAACCGCCGGAAATTATTTATGTGGGCATTCAGACCAACGCCGACCGTACTCACAGGAAGGCCGAAGCATGGTACTCAGATATCCTCCTGAGTAAAAACTGATAAACAGAGGAGTAATCATGTCACAACACTTTATAATAAGGAAGTTTTTTGTCCTATTCATCAGTATGATGTGCATGATCGGGTGTGGAAATACTAACGTCAGAAGAACTGATAGCAAATTAACTGACATCAAAAAGGCCGGCGTGAATGATACCATCAGCCAGCAGTCCAAGCTTTACCATGAAACCGGCACGGCTTCATTCATTTCAGATGAATATGATGGCAAAATGACTGCGAGTGGCGTTCGTTACGACAGAAATAAACTTACCGCTGCCCACCCATCATTGCCATTTGGAACAAAGATATTCATTACCAACCTGGGGAATAAAAAGAAGGTTGAAGTGGTTGTTATAGACCGCTTTCAAGGTACCACGGACCGGATTGTAAATGTTTCATACCGGGCTGGTCTGGAGTTGGATTTAATAGAAAGCGGAATTGCAAAAGTAGGCATAACAATCGCTGAAAAGTCTGAACAGAATTTCAAGTAAAAAGAGGTTAATAGTTTAGTTTTTTGAAAAAATACCGTGAAAAGCTCCGTTAGGAGCGATATG
>CAZBCT010000047.1:0-21787 GCA_964490485.1 uncultured Candidatus Brocadia sp.
TTGCCGCAAGCAATGCCGCTTCGTTGACAAGATTGGCAAGATCAGCGCCGACAAAGCCCGGTGTCATAGCTGCGATCGAATGCAGATCGATCTCCTTTTCCAATTTCACATCTTTTACGTGCACTTTCAGTATTGCCTCACGGCCATGAAGATCTGGCCGATCAACGACTACCTGACGATCAAACCTGCCGGGTCTTAAAAGAGCAGAATCTAGCATCTCCGGACGGTTGGTAGCTCCCATAATGATCACTCCCTTATTGGAATCAAAGCCGTCCATTTCCACCAGCAACTGGTTTAAAGTCTGTTCCCGCTCATCGTGTCCACCCATGGGATTTGCGCCACGAGCCTTGCCAAGTGCATCCAGTTCGTCAATAAAGATGATACATGGCGCTTTCTGGTCTGCCTGATTAAATAAATCCCTTACCCGTGCAGCGCCCACTCCAACAAACATCTCAACGAACTCTGAACCACTCATATTAAAAAAAGGCACCCCAGCCTCCCCGGCCACAGCCTTTGCCAGGAGGGTTTTTCCTGTGCCGGGAGCGCCCACGAGCAAGACGCCCTTTGGGATTTTTCCACCCAGGGCACGAAACTTTTCAGGTGTTTTTAGAAATTCAATAATCTCCTGCAACTCTTCCTTGGCTTCGTCTATGCCTGCCACGTCGTCAAAAGTCACATTCAGGTCTTCCTGCGCATAGAGACGGCCCTTACTCTTACCAAACGTCATAATACTGCTTGCGGGGCCAAAACGTTTAAATACGAAACGCCAGACCACAAACAGGATTAATAATGGCACTACCCAGGAGAAAAAGAACGTTCTCAGCCATGGACTCTCATAATGTCCTGCATATCTCACCCCCATAGATTCCAGGTCTTTTACCAGATCCGGATCTTCAACGCGTGCGGTAATAAAGATGGCATTTTTTGTGGTGCCGCGTTCCATCTCACGCAGTTTGCCACGAATCATCGTATGGGTAATATGACATTCCAGCACATTTCCCTCTTTGACCATCTTTTTGAAATCACTATACGTGACATCTCTTACGCCGGGGTTCATTAAATACATCTGGAGTAAGATAAAAAAACCAAAGGCAATAATAATATGCCACACAGAAAACTTCTTGGGCATCTTAATCTGAAATTTTTTGAAATTTTCGAGCATATACACTCCTTAGATTGAAACCACACCAGGTAAATATTTATGAATAATATCAATTTCCCCTGCCAACATATTCATTATGTTCTTTTCAAAATCGGTCCTCATAAAACTTGTCCTCGTAAAAACGGGGAATGGGGGAAAAGAAGTTTCTCCACAGTAATACTATAAAACAAACTTAAGAGATATTTATACCAGAATCTCGATATAATTCATAACCTATTTTAGCAGAAAGAGCTAAAACACTCAAAAGAACTTTTGGCTATCTGACATCGTCCAGTAAAACCGCTGAAACCCAGGAATATCAGGATGCCGTGACCAAAAGACCGTGGTTCATCGTAATCTTGCTGAGAAGCTTCCGGATATTTGTTTTGAAATTGACATAAGTATAAAATATGAGTAGTATTACCGTTCTTATAAATTTTCGATTTTCCACGTTATGGGCGTTTTATCTATAGATACCGATATCCTAATCATTGGCGGTGGGGCGGCAGGGTGTTTTGCTGCTGTGGATATTTATAAAAAATCGCCCGGTTGCCGTGTAGTTGTTATGGAAAAGGCACACATCGAGCGCAGCGGATGTCTGGCTATGGGGTTGAATGCCATTAATGCATACTTACATGCGGGACAAACCCCTGATTCGTATGTTGAATATGTTGAGCGGCAGTTTGAAGGCATTATCAGAAAAGACCTTGTTTCCAGCATTGTTCAGGGGATCAATGGTGCGGTCAAAGACGTTGAAAAGATGGGCCTTCCGATTGAAAAGAATGAAGATGGCACCTATAAAATGCGTGGGAAACGCAGCATTCGTATTTTTGGAGAACGTTTAAAACCCATCCTTGCAGAGGCCGTGCAAAAAACCCCCACCAAGGTCTTAAATCGAGTTGTGGCAACAAATTTCATTTATGACGGCACACGCGTTTGCGGGGCATTTGGATTGGGGGTTAGAGATGGCTCCTTTTATGTAATCAGGGCAAAGGCTGTTATCGTTGCTACCGGAGGAGCTTCCGGCATCTACAAGCCCCATAATACCGGAGAGGCACGACATCTGCTGTGGTACTGTCCCTGGAATGCGGGGGCAGGATACGCTATGGGAATACGGATCGGAGCGGAAATGACGAGTTTTGAAAACCGGTTCATTGCCTTGCGGGTAAAGGATGTGAATGCGCCAACTGGCACCATCGCTGTTGGCGCACGTTCAAGACAGATTAACGCACGCGGCGAAGACTACCTGGAATGCTATTACAAACACTGGGGCGGAAACAGGTGCCTTACCCACCACAGACTTTTAGCAACCGTACAGGAAAATAAAATCGGACGGGGTCCCTGTTATCTGGACACAACCACGCTCAGCGAGGCGGAGGAAAGAAGATTAAAGGAAGATTTTTTAAATATGAATCCCCAGATTATCCTTTTGTGGGCGACGAAAGAGATGAATCCCCGGAGGAGGCCCGTGGAAATCTGCGGTACCGAACCTTTCCTTGTAGGTGGCCATTGTCAGGCGGGATATTGGATCGACAAGGACAGAAGGACAACGATCCCCGGTCTTTATGCAGCAGGGGAGGTGGCAGGCGGCGCGCCGAAAAAATACGTAAGTGGAAGTTGGGTTGAGGCTCGTATTGCAGCAACAACAGCACTGGAAGATATAAAAGGAATGTCGTTAATGAATACCGAAGAAGATGCGATTCAGAAGGAGAAGGCCAGGGTTTTGCATCCTTTAACAAGAAAGGCGGGTATATCACCATCAGAGGCACGGGAACGACTTCAAAAGATTATGGATGAATACGCCGGTGGGATCTCCATGAATTATGAACTTCATGAAGAGCGATTATTGGAGGCGAGGCGGTTGCTAAAATGCCTCAAAGACCGCATGAAAGACCTGGCGGCCGCGAATAATTACTCTCTGGTTGAGGCATTGGAATGCGTCGACCGGATTGATGTTGCAAGAGTACTGGTAGAGCATCTTATTTATCGCAAAGAGACGAGATGGGCATGCTATCAGACCCGGCTGGATTATCCGGAAAAAGATAACAGCCGGTGGCTTGTGTTTGTAAATTCTATCTGTAATCCACAGACGGATGAAATACTCATGGCAGAAAGGCCCTTGTGCTCATGAGCATCTCTATTGACGAAACGGTCTGTAACGGTTGTAAGGGATTACCCGAGGCGAGATGTGAACGTATCTGCCCGGGCGATCTGTGCTACCGTAAAGAAAACACGAAGGCGGCGATTCGTGACCAGTCAGCTTGCTGGACTTGTGGTTGCTGTGTGAAGGAATGCCCTGTGCAGGCAATTGAGCTGAAACTGCCTTTTCAGATCTGCAGTAACGGTTCTTCCTTAAAAGCACGGTTAAAACCCGACAAAACGATTTGGACGGTCCGGGATGCCGAAGGACGCCAGGCGGAGTTTATTATTAAGGCAAAATGGTTGAAAGGAGATTAAAGAAATATGGTTAACAATATTGCGCCACATGGGGGAAAGCTTGTTTATAGAATTGTGTCGATGGAAGAGCGGGAGATACTGCTGGATAAAGCAACGCATTATGATATGAAAAAAATCCAGTTGAATTCCCGCGAGATGTCGGATATCGACATGATTGCCGTTGGGGCGATGAGTCCTCTGGAAGGATTTATGTGCAAAGCAGATTACGACAGCGTACTGGACAATATGCGGTTGTCAAACGGGCTGCCATGGTCAATTCCGATTGTCCTCTCAGCAACGAAGGAAGAGACAGAAGGACTCAAACCGGGCAAAGATATCGCTCTGGTTGATCAGGCGAATGAGGTTATTGCAATTTTACACCTGGAAGAGATCTTTCATCATGACAAACACAAGGAATCCTTAGAGGTTTATGGAGTTGACGATAGAAAACATCCCGGAGTGGATTACGTTTATAACATGGGAGAATATCTTCTCGGCGGCAAAGTGAGTGTGATCAACCGGGCAAAACCTTCTGATTTTTTATCGTACCGGCTGGATCCGCAAGAGACGAGAGCCATTTTTGTTAAAAAAGGCTGGAGACGCGTGGTTGGCTTTCAAACCCGTAACCCCGTACACCGTGCCCACGAATACATCCAGAAATGCGCTCTGGAGATCGTGGACGCCATCCTTTTACATCCTCTCGTAGGAGAAACAAAAAGTGATGACGTGCCTGCAGATGTCAGGATCACGAGCTACGAAGTCCTGTTAGAGAAATACTATCCCAAGGATAGGGCCATGTTGTCCGTTTTCCCGGCTGCAATGCGATACGCCGGACCAAAAGAGGCTATATTCCATGCGATCGTGAGAAAAAATTATGGCTGTACTCATTTTATTGTGGGAAGAGACCATGCGGGCGTTGGTAGTTATTATGGAACCTTTGACGCCCACTATATCTTCGATGAATTTGATCCGCAGGAGATAGGAATTACCCCGTTATTTTTTGATCACACGTTCTACTGCAAAGCCTGCAGCGGTATGGCTTCTTACAAGACATGTCCTCATGATTCATCCAACCATGTCATCCTGAGTGGCACAGAAGTCAGAAAAATGCTCGGATCGGGACAGGCTCCACCTCCCACATTCACAAGGCCGGAGATTGCAAAAGTATTGAGTGATTATTATCAGAAATTGAAATAAGAGATACCTTTTGTCTTGCGTTTCATAAACGGGGCATCATATTCTATAATAAGCGTCTTGAATACGTATACGTGAATCGTCATTGCGAGGTCTTTGTCCGAAGCAATCTTTTTGGTGTAGATTGCTTCGCGGAGTTTATACTGAGCAAAGCGAATGTACTCGCGATGACGACTTTCTTTTTACGTTCAAGATCGATTGCATAAACTGGTATGACATACGACGCATCCTCATCCCTCATGAAAAATGCCAGGTGGACGAGGAGGAGATTTTTTTACAGCCCTTTTGCAACGGCAATTCCTCGTGTCGCAACAAATGATTTGGTGGTGATAAGATCCTGGTCGTCGCGCGCAACGATTGTTACTACATTAGGCCCTTCTTTTAAAGGGAGAATGGTATTAATTTCAAATTTATTCAATTCTTTTAAGGTTGGAATTTTATTGGATTTAAAAAAGACCTTGTCGTTGTTGATCAGGATATATGCATGTTTTACGCGGATATCGTCTTCTATAACGGCAGAGAGCGTTAGCTGATCGTTTCCGAGTAACATTTTCGACAAAGTTTGGTTCAGGGTAATTGTTGGTGGAATCCGTTGCAGAAGGGGTTCCAAGGCCGCCGGTTCACTCCGTGAGTCATTCAATTTTATAACATCTTTTGCCGATATCCAACCGTACCGGCTATTCGGAAGCGTTACGCGGAACCAATCAGAATATTTTGCATTTGCTGTCAAAATGGTTCCCTCCTTCATCATTGACAACACCGGAGAATCAAATGACATACCTCCATACAGTGGCGTGTAATTTCTCCCGACCTTCAAAAGACCGGAAGTTTGTGCGATTTTAGGCCTGTTTGCTACAAGAGGAAATGTGAGTTTATTGGTTAAAAACGAGCCGAAGACCATATCGGAAATGATCATTTCCATGCTGAACTTATCCGATGACACCGTTTCCTTTATAAAAAATGAAAGGACTGCTTCTTTTCTTTCTCCCGGATTGAGTGATCCTAATTCGGCTCTGCCATTTTTAACAAAAACTTCTTTGTTGCTGAGATCCCGCACAGAGAGTACAGTTTTTTCCGACGCTCCCTCTCCAATGTTTTTAACGGAGAGGAGCACCTCGATATCCTCCCCGCGCTGTATCAAGCCATCTCCGTTGTTTTTTGATGAATCCTTTACGATATCAAGAATCTGATATGAATAGGCGAAAAGGGGACGTGGGAGCGCCTCCGTAACGACATTAAGTTTAATGTCCTTCGGATTGCGCTGGTTCATTTCTTCAAACTTAATGGTGACCTCATCTTCTCTGTCGAGTGCGCTCTTGGGAATTTCTACCGTTGTGAAATACGATTTGGTATTTCCCGCGTCTATTTTTCCAAGAATAAACTCGAGTTTATCAAAGAGGCCGTTCTTGCTTGATGAGATACCCCGTAGCTGATGTAGCGGAAACTCCCCGATATTCGCAGCGCTTATGGTAAAGGTAATCTTGTCCCCCGCCTTTACCCGCCCGTTTGCAGGAGTCGTGGAAAAAGAAAGATTAGTCTTTACTTTTTCTGTACTGGTGCCAGCAGACCAATCAATATCCAGTTTTTGAAGTGCCTGAGCAATTTTCCTTTCTTCAGTCTTTGCGGTTTCTTCGATAACGGAAGAAGAGTTTTGTAAAAAGGTGTCCCGTTGCCATGTATTTGCTTTGGCAAGCAATTTTTTGGCGAAGAGAATATGGAGGTCTGTATTAAAATCTGGTAGTTTATAGGGATCCTCGGCCTCCTCTTCAGGTTCTTCGGGTTTATCCGTATCCTTATCTTTGTCTTTGTTTTTTTCCTTGGTTTCTAAATAATATTTCAGGGTAGCAAATGGAGTTTCATCTTTGCGATGCTCATCAAGGTGTTGTTTGAGGTCTTCTTCACGGAGGGCAACAATCCCCCGAAAGAGATTGATGTGGTCCTTTGCAACGGTTACAGGAACAAGCTTAATATCAGGGGTAATGCCAACCGACTGGATATCGGTGGATAATGGGGTAAGATATTTGGCTATGGTCAATTTTAATGCAGAACCATCCATAAGTTCGATAAGTTGTTGTACAGAGCCCTTGCCAAAGCTTCTGTCACCCACAATAACGGCACGATCATTTTCCTTGAGTGCTCCGGCTACAATTTCTGCGCCAGAAGCGCTTCCGGCATCCACAAGAACTATGATAGGGTACAGGGCTTCATCAGTATCGGTTTTTCTGGCTTCTGCTATCTCTCGGGGATGGCCACTTGGGCCAACAGTGATAACGATTGCGCCTTTTTCGAGAAATTTGTCTGCCACCTCTATGGCCTGATCTAGCAGGCCGCCGGAGTTATTTCTTAAATCAATAATGAGTCCTCTGAGTTTTTCTGTGGGTGGTTTTAGACGTTTTAGGTGATCATTGAGACATTGCGAGGTGTCGTCCTGAAAGTTTCTTATTTTGATGTAGCCTAAATCACCATCCAGCGATGCGGATTCCACCGTGGGGATGACGATAATTTCCCGCTTGAGCGTAACCAGCTTGGATTGGACTGCCTTTTCCGTTAAGACAGAAAGCGTTACGGTAGTCCCTGGATCTCCGCGCAATTTTCCAACGGATTCCGTAAGATTCATGTTAACGGTGGACTCACCATCAATCTCAACGATCTTATCCCCCGCCTTCATGTCAGCCCGCGCAGCCGGGGTGCCATCAATCGGCGATATTACGGTAAGTACGCCGTCTCGCAGGCCAACGACCATGCCGAGTCCGCCGAACTTGCCCGTCGTGCCGATCTTAAATTCATCAAATTCCTTCGGTGGTAAAATAATAGAGTGAGGATCCAATTGAGTAAGCATGCCGTTAATTGCAGTGTATTCGACGTCACTGGCGGTAATAACTTCGGACGGCTGACGATTGGTATTAATAAATGTAAGGGCATCGTGAAGTATCTCGATCATGTCCTTTGATCGGTGAATTTTTGATAAATCAAACGTCTTTGAAATATCATCCACCGTTACCTTTGCGGTATTGGTGTTTTCCGGAAAGTCTGCCAATACCTCAGGAATAATCCTTTCCTCCCATGCAAGCGCCTCTTTGAGCATCTCAATCGTTTTGATACGTTCGGGATCCACATACAACCTGTTGACATAAGAACTAACAATCCCGGGCAAGCGAAACTTAAAGTTGCGGTCTTCTTTTTCTGTCCGTTTTTCAAAACGAGATTCCAGTCCGAAAATTTTTGTAAGAGGTATGAAAGAGAAGGAGAGAGCAAGTAAGGCAAAGAGTAGAATCTTCAAATAGCTCGATGTACATTTCGATTTCATGCGGTATCCCTTTTTATCTTAAAAAGATTTATAATAAACCGTAAGTATAAAAAGATAGAAAATATTTATCAAGGAAATAGTCGGTGGGAGCATATGCTATTTATACCATGTAATAGTAAGCGCAGGATTACGTACTCAATGATTTTTGTCTAACAAAGTTATTTTATAAAGTTAATTTTCGCTGTGCCGGGGCAAAACCAGCTCAAAATTCCTGATAACTATTCACGAATACCGACTCTAAGTATTGCAAGTGTATAATTCATTGCGTAATTTTACAATTGCAAATCGAAGTTCATTTTGTATAATTCACGCTATGATTTGGGTAGATAGCAGCAAAAATTTGCTTGTGTGAAACTCGATATCTTTTATAGCTGATACCAAAATAAATATTGTATATACGATAAGAAGTTATGAACCAGCGAAGGGATTATGAATTAGCGTGAATAATCGGATAAAATGTTTTAAAGCAATATCTGCCGTATGTCTTTGGATAGGTTTTCTTACTACCGGCCTTTCAAGTGCGTATTCTTCAGATAACAACAATGGCATGGATCTTTCCCTTTCGCGCTTCCTGGATATGCTCTCTTATAATTATAAAGGGTTTCAAGTGCAGTTAACAGAAGTATCAGTTGGTGAAATTTATGATGATAATGTCACTTTTGCTGACCAAAATGAAAAAGAAGATTTTATAACAATGGCAGGGCTTGGTCTAGGGGTAAAATATGAAGGGAAAACCAGAAGTTTAGATGTACTCGCAAGTGTAAGCAACCAGACCTTTGCCAAAAACAGCGATTTTAACAATATTACCGAAAACTTACTTTTAAATTTTAAAAACGAGTTTTCGGAATATGATCGTATAAGCCTGATGAATAACTTCAGTCATTCCGATGCCCCTCTCTTTAACCAAGGACAAGATTTTTTCGATGACCAATTTGGCAGAAGTAACGGAAGATTCGAATATTTCAAAAACAAGCTTAATCTTGCCTACACAAAAGATATTAGCAAGCAACTTACCACGATAGCAAAATATGATAGTCAAGTCGACTTGTTTTCAGGTTCAAGTACTGATTTTCGGAATTCCTTCCTAAACAAGTTAGGGTTAGGAGCAGAATATTTATTTAGTTCTACTACTACCTCATTATTCTCCTATGACTTCACCGATAGGCGATTTGAAGGTGGAGCTGATGCCTCAATAAACGAAATCACTGCCGGTGTAAGGCAGTATATAACCAAAAAAATGTATTTTGAAGGTAGAGCGGGGGCAAATTTTGTTAATTCATTTGATGATGAAAATATCACAAAACCCGTCATTAGAACCTCACTTTCTTACCAGAAAGGTGCCGACATACTTGCGCGTCTTTCATTTGAAAAGAAACATGATACCTCTCCTTATGAAGAAGATATCTTCGATAACTGGAGAACTACAGCGTCTGTAACAAGACAACTTTTGGAAAGACTCAAATGTTCGCTTTCCGTTTTTTATGGTGAAGGTGAATACATATCCGCTAACTCCGAACAAAAATTTCTGGGTATGAATTCCACCCTTCTATATGATATTACCAGATACTTAAAAGGTAATTTGACTTATACGTATTCAGATTCAGATTTTGAAGACAGTGGGTACACGCGAAACACAATGTTTTTTGGATTAACGGCTGGATTTTAATATGATAAAAGAACACATTGCCTTATTCAAATGGGTGATGATTTTTTTTGACCTTTGTATAATAGTCGTAACTTTTTTCCTTGGGATTTTTTTTCAAGGTAATTTTGATTTCGATTATTACTACAAAGAACTAGGCATGCACATTGTGCTTTTGCCCACATTACTGATTATTTGGGGTGTTCTTCTTTACTACTTTGGGATGTATGATTCTTTTAGGACAAAACAAATACTTGACATTCTATTTATTGTAGCAGAAACCACCCTGATTGGTGGTAGTATTTTTGGAAGCTTTATTTTCATCACAAAAATCGAATCGGTCAGCAGGCTGCATATATTTTATTCATTTTCCCTTGCGGCAATATTTATTAGTATTGAAAAGATAGCTCTCATATTATACTTTAGATATCAGCGCAAGAAAGGCTTAAATACAAGAAATATTTTGGTCGTTGGCACAGGGAAAAGGACTCAGTATTTTGCAAATCTGATTCACAAACATAGCGAGTGGGGTATTCACATTGTTGGTCTTGTGGATGAGGATGTTAACAAGACAAATATGATACTTTATGGACACAAAGTAATTGGTACCTTTAAGGACGTGCCCGATATAATCAAAAATAATGTAGTAGACGAGGTCCTGTTTATTGTTCCACGCTCCTGGTTGAGCAGGATTGAAGAATTAATGTATCGATGTGAGATTGAGGGATTAAAAGTAAGCGTCGCCTTGGATTTATTTGAACTTAAATTATCAAAGGCAAAATATAGTCATCTGGACAACCTCCCCATTCTTTCTTTTGAGAGCACACCTGACCAATTATTACGTCTGTTGATTAAACGCCTTTTTGATATAATCTTTTCTGGCATTGCGCTCATGGCATTGTCACCGTTTTTTGCAATTATATCCATACTTGTAAAGGCAACATCAAAAGGAGATATATTCTTTAAGCAGAAAAGATGCAGTATAAACGGCAGGAAGTTTGAACTTTATAAGTTCAGAACCATGGTTCATGATGCTGAAACAAAACTTAACGACCTCCTTAGATATAATGAGATGGATGGACCTGTCTTTAAAATGACGGATGACCCAAGATTGACACCTGTAGGCAAGCTATTAAGGAAGTTCAGCATTGATGAACTTCCACAATTATGGAACGTATTTAAAGGAGATATGAGCCTTGTAGGACCAAGACCGCCTATTCAATCGGAAGTAGAGAGATACAAGCCCTGGCAAAAAAGACGGCTGAGTATGAGGCCGGGCATAACCTGCCTCTGGCAGGCATATGGAAGAAACACGATAACTGATTTCAACGAATGGATGAAGCTGGATTTAGAGTATATCGACAGTTGGTCACTATGGCTTGATTTTAAAATACTTCTTAAGACAATACCTTCCGTATTTTCTGGAGTGGGTGCAAAATAACCAATTACTCTAAAAGCAGATGATGTATTATCAATAGTTGATAGCATAATGATATCCGTAATACAAGCATGCTGATAGTACGAAATATTATGGCATGGTGTTGTGAAAAGGGATGTCGGGGGGAAAAATCAAAGTCTGAGAATGAAAGTCTAGGGCTCAGAATCAATAAAAAGACAGAAACCGGAGAAGCACATAAAAAGTCTGAAAAAATTGTTCCTCGTATCTTTCATGAAATAATCACCATATAATCTTTCCCAGAATAACCGCGTTCCTTGCCCCGGTAACACCAGGGAGATTGTTGGGGTTTCCGGAGAGTGTTTCATTAGCAAGAATGGCAAAGGCAAGGGCTTCCTTGGCGTTGGATGTAACACCAAAGTCATCAATGGAATGTATTTTCGTGGAGGATGGAAAATGGTGCATAAGAAATTTTATGAGGGTAGCATTGCGAACTCCTCCGCCGGAAATGATTATTTCAGACATATGATGTTTTGATAAAATCCATCGCTGGTAACTATCAGCGATAGTGCGGGCTGTGAAGGCGGTTACTGTTGCCAGGATATCCATGCCCTCAATACCGGAAGCCAGGGCATCTTTGTAAAGCTTATTAGTAAAAGACACTCCGAATTCTTCACGCCCCGTGCTCTTTGGGGGAGGTCTGGATAGATACGGATGCTCAAGAAGTCCCGACAAAAGGCGTTCATTCACCTTTCCCTTTGCAGCGAATTTGCCTCCTTCATCAAAATGATAGCGATGGTTTGAGACAAGTTCGGCGATACGATCGATTACCATGTTTCCCGGGCCGGTGTCAAAGGCGACAACCTCATTCATGCTGCAGTTACAAGGCAGGAAGGTAACGTTGGCAATTCCTCCGATATTTTGCAGGGCACGACCTTTTTCTTGATCCCGGAAAAGGATAAAATCTGCATACGGCACGAGGGGCGCGCCTTGCCCACCGGCAGCCACATCTCGCGGACGGAAGTCTGCCACCGTGGTAATGCCGGTCTCCTGTGCAATGACAGATGGTTCGCCGATTTGCAGCGTCGAAGGAAGAAAAGGTAAACCCCCAATCTCTTTTTTTACCTCTTCTATCTTTTGCACGATTGCATTATCGGGCAGGTGACAAATCGTCTGTCCGTGTGACCCGATGAGATCAACGTCCGCAAGAGGTATGCGCGCTTTCTTTGCAAGGGATTTTGCTGCGTCTGCAAAGAGTTTTCCGAGGTAAAAATTTAATCGGCAAACCATATCAACGGTGCCTGTTTTAAGGTTACAGGCTTCGAAGATAGCAATCCGTGTAGCCTCGTCATACGGATAGGTCTCAAAGGCCAGGATATTTGCCTTTGTATGCATACCGTTCCCGGATATTTCCACAAGGCAGGCGTCTATGCCATCTGCAGACGTTCCCGACATGAGGCCAATGACTTTTCTGAGATCCTTCTGCCGTAACCTCAGGAGTTTATCTAACATTTTTGGTTTAATGATGCGGGCTGGACCGGCTTTTATAAAGTTCCGCCTCACGGTCAGCATCACCAAGCATGCCCTTGGAACGATATAATTCCTCAAGCACTTTGTGCACCTCAGCCAGATCGGGATTAACCTCAAGTGCCTTTTTTAAAGAGGCTTCGGCTTTTTCAAAATCTCCCTTTTCTTTATATACCAGTCCTATCACATAATGAAAGTCTGCCATGTCCGGACGAATCGTCAATGCCTTTTGCCAAACAGAAATAGCATCGTCCAATTTCCCAAGCTTTGTATAGGCAATACCGAGGTTGTAGTATATCTCTATCTTTTGCGGATTGATTTCTAGGGCTTTTGCCCACTCTGCAACCGCTTCGTTGAATTGCGTCTTTTTTGCGTAAAGGATACCGAGATTGTATCTTGAGTTCACCATGCCAGGATTGATATCGATTGCCCTCTTAAACGACTTGACCGCATCCTCTTCCTGTTTCTTGTGGACGTACACAAGGCCGAGCCCTTCATATGCTTCTGCGTAATGAGAGTTAATATCAATTGCTTTTTTGAAGAGATCAATCGCCTCGTCCGATTTCCCTTTCTTATTCAGGATGTTACCCTGTCCAACCAAAGCCTCAACCATCGACGGGTTGAGTTCTGATGCCTTTTTATATGCAGCCAGCGATTCGTCAAGCATGCCCTTTTCATCGTATAATAAGCCCAGATTATAATGGATAACGGCATCGTTTGGATTTAACTCCAGAAGCTTTTTGTTTTTCTCAATCTCTTCGTCTGCCATCGTTTTTTTATGGACAGAAGGGACATCTCCCTCAAACTTAACGGCAGGAGTATCCTGTGAGGCAGGTTGTGTGTCGGACTCCTTTTTGCTGCAACCAAGGGTACCGCAGAAAAGAACCACCATTACGGAAAACAGCAAATACGTATGCCTGGCATTATTTCTCATAATAATTTATGCTCTTTCGTGGAAAAGGTAACTTGTTAAAACGGGTAAAAATTCAAAAATAAAAACGTGAAACATAAATTATATAGTATAATGAGCATTCGTCAATCTGAAATTAATACAGCATACGATAAAACAGAACGATATGCAAAATCACGAACTCAAGAGGGTGTTAGGGTTTTTTGATGTGGCCTGTTTGGGGATTAACAGTGTGGTAGGCGTCGGCATTTTTCTGTTGCCGGGTCAGCTCGCAGGCCTCGCCGGACGTGATGCGGTGTGGGTGTTTCCCGCGTGCGGCGTCCTGTGCCTTGTTATCGCCCTGTGCTTTGCAGAGCTGGGAGGTATGCACCATGCAACCGGCGGGGCATACCTCTATGCAAGAGAGGCACTTGGTCCCTTTGCGGGTTTTTTGGTGGGTTGGATGATGTGGCTTTCATCCATCATCGGCTGGGCATCGGTCGCCAGCGGGTTTTCGCTGTATGCAGGGTATTTTCTCCCAGCAGAAAGTTCATGGATAGGCAACCTGTTTGCCGTTCTCCTCATTGGAGGATTAAGCGCCGTCAATTACTTTGGGATAAAACCCGGGTCAAGAACCATTAATTTTTTCACCGTGGGAAAACTCCTGTCTCTGTTTATCTTCATTGCTGTAGGAGTATTTTTTATTCATGGAAATGATTTTCCTGTGTCAATATGGGAAAGGGAAATACCGCCAGCAGTGCATGGGGGAAATTTCTCTGCAGCAATCATTATGGCTTTGTATGCCTATACCGGATTTGAATTTATTGCGGTACCCGCAGGAGAGATGCGACATCCCCGAAGGGACATCCCGCGCGTACTGGTTTTTGTGCTCATGTTCGTCACGGGTTTATATGTTACCATTCAGATCGTAGCTGCAGGAACATTCCCTGCACTCGCCTCATCTGACAAACCTTTGGCGGATGCGGCGCAACATTTTATGGGAAAGACCGGCGGCATCCTTATCGGTGCGGGAGCGTTACTTTCTATTGGAGGTGTCAATGCCGGAATTGCCCTGACCAGTCCCAGGAGTCTCTATGTACTTGCTGTTGACGGGTTTCTCCCCCGAATATTTTCCAGGTTACATCGGACGTATCATACTCCCTATTGGGCTATTCTCCTCAACACCGTCTTAACACTGGTATTAAGTCTGACAGGCAGCTTCAAATATCTCATTGCAGCAAGTGTTATGGTAAGTATTCTCCAATATATTCCTGCCTGTTTGGTAGTTATTGTCTTGAGAAGATACCAGACAGAGCGGCCGAGGAGTTATATGATACCTGGTGGATGTGTTGTTCCTGTTATAGGATTGGTGATTTGCGGGTGGCTGATATGCCATGTGGAATTAAAGGTAATTGCAGCAACAACAATAGCGATTGTGTTGTCATTGCCATTTTATTTTCTGCGTCGATAACGTAACAAATGCTTCCGTTTTTCGTGTTTCATGGTATAATTTTGCCAATTTTCATAAAACAAAAAATACGGTTACAGGTAACATGCAAGTGAAGCAAAAATTGGCAACACCGTTATTCAGATAAAGCAAATGAACCGGAATATATTGCAAATTGCCGTTAAAAAAGGGTATATTGAATGGCAAAGACATGCCCTTGAACGGATGATGGAAAGGGGAATATCCAGGGAAACCATCAAAGAGGTTTTACTAAACGGAGAGATTGCTGAGAATTATCCTGATGATAAACCGTATCCAAGTGCACTGCTCTTAGGATGGATGAAAAGTCAACCATTTCATGTGGTAGTAGCACTCGATTCCTTGCCTGGCTGGTGTTTTGTTATCACGGCATATAAACCCGATTTGGAATATTTTGAATCAGATTATAAGACAAGGAGGCCACGATGAAATTGAATAAGTCTCCTGCTACATGCCCTCTTTGCGGGGGGACAAAAAAAGCAGGGAAAACGACTTTCACCGTTGATCTTGGTTTTGGCGTAGTAGTTGTGAGGGAAGTACCCGCAACGGTATGTTCTCAATGTGGTGCAGATTGGATCGAAGATGTCATTGCAGGAAAGCTAGAAAGAATTGTCGAGGATGCACGAAAAAGACATAACCTGGTTGAAGTTACTACACTAACTACATAATGTTAAATTGGTATCTTCAGGATAGTCTCATTATAATTCATCAGTAGAGTTATCTTCTTTCCTACCCTCTCTCGGCTTCTTTAGCTCTATAAGACCCACCTCTGCAAGATACCGGATGTCGTTAAATGTTTTTTAATATTCCATGTATCTCTTTTTGGACGCGGGAACCTTTTTTAAGAGAAATCAGGAATTCAGGATTTCCATTTCCACGATATCCGGCATACCTTTGCAACACGCTTAGCGCAACGGGGCGCTGATATTTACAAAATCTCAAAACTGCTGGGACATGCTCATATTTCCATGAGCACAAGGTATGCTCACTCTTGCCCGGAGTCCTTGAGGGACGGCGTGAATATTATAGAGAATTCAGGTCACGATTTGGTCACCATAGAGGGAAACCGGATGTGTCAACTACCCGAAACCCTTGATTTGTATGGTGGGCGCTAGTGGATTCGAACCACTGATCCCTTGCGTGTGAAGCAACCGGCATAATTGATCCGGAAAAATAATTATTATTTCCCCTTGCTTTCATTTGGGATACTTGATATCATATGGGGTATTGGTTGTATAGTGAAGTCGTATTATCTATCGATAGTATATGAAGGCTACAAGGTTACAACCCTGTAGCTTTTTTTGTTTTTATAATCTTTTCCATGTGAGAGGGGGTGATTTAAGAATGGCAAATGGAACCGTGAAGTGGTTCAATGACAAGAAGGGATTTGGCTTTATTTCCCAGGATAACGGAGACGATGTTTTTGTACATCAAAGTTCTATCCAGGCCGAGGGGTTTAGAACCCTTGCAGAAGGTGACAAGGTTGAGTTCGAGGTCATAAAGGACCAAAAGGGCTACAAGGCCACAAAAGTTGTTAAATTATAAATCTGTAAAAAAGCACACTCTTATATTTAAAGAATAAGCAGTTACCGTAGATGTGGTTTATAAAAATATGGAGTAGGTATTTAACGCATAGTTATAATTACAACCTGAAAACCCCAATATCGGTAAAAGGATATTGGGGTTTTTCTTTGAACAATTTTCCATGAGACATATTCTGCTGTCTATATCTTTCTTACTGATCCCGAAAAGAAGGAGATGCAATGAATGTTCTGCTGATTTATCCTGAATTTCCAGATACCTTTTGGAGTTTCAAGCATGCACTGAAATTCGTGCGGAAAAAGTCCCCTTTTCCACCCTTGGGGCTCTTGACCGTTGCTGCAATGCTGCCGTCAGAGTGGGCAAAACGATTGGTCGACCTCAATGTGACAAAACTTACGGAAAAAGACCTTGCGTGGGCTGATTGCGCATTGATCAGCGGTATGGTTGTACAACGAAAATCAGCGTGCGATGTTATCGCCAGATGTAAAGAAGCCGGCATTAAAATTATCGCCGGTGGACCACTCTTTACGAGCGAATATGAACAATTTGCAGATGTCGATCATTTCGTTTTAAATGAAGCCGAAGTAACACTTCCTTCTTTTCTGGAGGATTTTAGTCAGGGAAAAGCCAGGCGTATCTATATGACTTCTGAGTTTGCCGACATGCGGAGGACGCCGGTTCCGCTCTGGGAGCTGGCAGATATGAGGCGATATATTTCGATGAGCATCCAGTACTCCCGGGGATGTCCCTATCATTGTGAGTTTTGCAATGTAACAGCCTTGTTTGGCCACCGGCCACGCACCAAGACTGCTGCGCAAATTACTGCCGAATTAGACCGTTTTTATAGCCTGGGATGGCGCGGATCCATCTTCTTTGTTGATGACAACCTCATCGGAAACAAAAAGAGCATCAAGACTGAATTGCTGCCTGAACTGATCCGCTGGCAGCAAGAACATGTTGCAATGTCTTTTCACACGGAAGTCTCTATTAACCTGGCGGACGATGTCCCCTTGATGCAGATGATGGTCGAGGCAGGATTTGAGACGGTCTTCGTTGGAATCGAGACGCCGGATGAGGGCAGCCTGGCTGAATGTGGTAAAAAACAGAACAGAAATCGCGATCTGGTAGAAGACGTGAGGCGCATTCAGCGAGAGGGCTTACAGGTACAGGGAGGTTTCGTTGTTGGTTTTGACAGTGATACACCATCCATTTTCCAGCGGCAAATTGATTTTATCCAGAAAAGCGGAATTGTGACGGCGATGGTTGGTCTGCTTCAAGCTCCGCCGGGCACAAGACTTTATGAACGGCTGAAGAAAGAGAACCGGTTGCTTGGTCAAATATCTGGAGATAACGTCGATGGCACAACAAATATTGTCCCCTCCATGAACATGGATATGCTGCAGGAAGGGTATAAAAACATCCTCCGGTCTGTTTATTCTCCCGAGCATTACTATCAGCGTATCAAGACCTTCTTTCGGGAATACAAACCGAAGAAGATAGATACCCCCCTTGACATCAGGCGGCTCCTGGTGTTATTCCGGTCCATCTTCTACCTGGGTATTATCGGCAAGGAGCGTGTCCATTACTGGAAACTCTTTTTATGGGCGTATTTTCGTCATCCCAGGTTATTTCCCCTGGCAATTAGCCTTGCGATTTGCGGCTACCATTTTCGTAAAGTCTGTGAACAGCAGATTTTTGTGAGAAAGAAATGTACTTCTTAAGCGCAAGGTTCATTGGCAGCACCTGTCCAACTATTCTGGATTTTACCCGTGTTTCATGGTATAATTTTGCCAATTTTCATGAAACAAAAACTACGGTTGCCTGTAACATGCAAGTGAAACAACAGGTATGATTGATCCGGAAAAAATTATTTATTCCATCAACATCGAAGATATTCAAAATGTCGCAAAACAAGCGTTGGACAGAACATTGACAGAAGAAGAGCTAAAATTAGTGGAAGACAAGCTTGGCGATTATGTAGGCTGGTACGAAGCAATACTGAAGGTAATGGATGAATTGAAACTTACTCCTTGAAATACTAGAATGATGGTGCATCATAGAAATCCGTGATGTAACCCATCTTTGTAACTTTGAAGAAACCGGGTCAATATGGAAAAAATCATATGGGATGAGGGCTTTAGTGTTGGCGTTCGAGACTTGGATGAACAACACAAACGAATCGTAACTGTAGTTAATACTCTCCTTGATATGGTCGATACAAAAGTTGATTCAGAGATTATCTCGGATACGTTGACAAAAATGACCCAGTATGCAAGCGATCATTTTAAAACAGAAGAGCAATATATGATCGATTATGGTTATCCTGAGTATCCTGCACAAAAAAAACAACACCAGGAATTCAAGAAAAAAACCGTCGATTTCTGCGTGGGAACGATGGTGCACAAGGCAACCGTCCCGGCGGAAATATTCATGTATTTAAAATCGTGGTGGACGAATCACATCCTGCAAGAAGATATGAAGTACAAAGAATTTTTTCATGCAAAAGGGCTGAAGTAATCAAAAACCAAACACCTCACGAATTCTATCAGAAAAGGGAATTCTATTTGTTATCACGTAAACTCCCCTTTCATTGACCTGAACTCCCGGATTGGTCGAGTTTTTTGCCTGTCTTCAAGAGAGATAAAATACGCGGTAAAAATTGACCAAAAATACGGGAATACCGGCTTCCTCTCAATACTTTCATCCGATGCACAGCAACGTTCTTTTTTGGATCAAAACGAGCCAGAGGATCATCGAACAATTCACTGATGGCTTTGTCCTTGTTATAGACAGGGGTACGAGAAGATGCAACATCTGGCGTTACCGTATCCCTCGTCTTTTTTATTTTTGAGCCGTTCCCTGCTTCAGCAATGATTTTGAAGTCAAATTTTTTGACCATTTCCGGAGTAACGCCAAAGGCAAAATCTACACAGTTATGATAGGCCGATATCAGTAAATGAGACAGTTCTTTGAGACCGTCTTTATCAAACGAGATATAGGTTGGTTCATCTGTGAACAATTTTTCAGAAGGAGGATTTGTCGGTTTTGTTAACTCTGAAAGAGGCTTATCTCCCTGGTCAAACCTGAAAAAACAGTCTCCCGATGCACGACGCACGAGATCGTCTGCCTGAGAAAAATCTATGTTTCTCCAGATGTTTAAAGTGTCTTTCGTGGGGTAATGAGCCAATATCCAGGGAAGGTTTAACCAAAGATGTCCCTTGTGTTCCTGTCTGACACATATGCCCTGGAGGCAATAGATATCACGTCCGTCCTTGTCTTTGTGATTTGAAGGACCGCAACTCACAAGAAACGTCATTCCTGAATGATTTATGCAATAAAGCGGTGCAACCGATGCCTTGCAGAAGGTATTCTTGTGCATATCATACCAATTGTAAAGTTGGTTTAATGCCTTGAGACTTTCTGGTGAAACCTTCGGAGGAACAATCATCCACCGGTAGTCTTTGGACAAGGAACGGGAATACAAGAGTTCCTGGTATATCATGCAATACGCCTTACCCTTTCCAGCGCCTTCGTGAGGAGTGGTTCTATATGAGGCTCAAACTGGCTTAAAATTTCATAGTCCTTGTTTTTTTCCTCTAAAATAGCCCTGGCAATGCTCTCGGCATCGGGCTTACGCGTGATGAGTGACCAAATTTTATTTACCAGTCCTGCCTTTTTCAGCACCTCTGAAAGTTCTTTTTCACGCTGCTTTATACTCTTGTGGGCCTCCCCTTTCATCTGTTTTAGTGTTTGTCCCAAACAATAAAACAGCACATGTTCGGCATTCAGCGGCGCCGGAAACCCTACAATTTTGTCTTCGGATTTAAACGGATGTATCATATCGCCCGTGGGAGTGACAATCCTCGTTACGTTCCCTTCTCCCACCGCAGAAACCGGCACAATGCCGCCCTCCCAGGTTGGATTTTGTTTGCATAATGACACCATCTGATTGAACACCTCCATGCCACGCTCTATCAATGGCGCATAATTATCGCTTTTCCACCTGGAATCGACCGTATCCGCCTTGGTTAGCATAATGACAAATGTCAGGTTTCTATTGGGATACATCCTGCTATAGGTCGTAAATATCTCATGAATCCTGCGGGCGCCTGACCGATGCCGTGCCTCTTTAATATTTGAGTAATACGTAAGGACAAAGGCGTCGGCAACCAGGATTACCGCGTTACTCAACTCAATATGAGAAGCCAGGTCTGAGATTTCAGATTTTGTCGCTTCCGAAGGATCGTTTATATCTAGGGCATCGGTAATTTCTGTGAGAATACCGCCCCGATAATCAATCCAGTCAAAGTATGTCACTGGGTTTGAGTTATAGTAAACGGTGAAAGGCCATACCGTTGTCTGTTGTGTGCCGTCTGGCCATTTAAATTTATCGACAAGTGAAAATCTGCTAAAATCGCCCACACTCAGGATCGCCTTATCAAATTGCTGGACTGAGCGGGGGGCAAGGTAAAAACCCGCATCATTTTGACCTGCGTCTCCTAATGTCTCATAAAGCGAAGACATATAGGTTGTTTTGCCGGAGCCTGATATACCTACCATCGTTACTTTCATGGTTCAATTCACCTCTTAAAAAGCAATTCATAATTTTTTGTTAATTCGGCTGCCTTTGGCAGCGACTTTAAATCTCCCCTCTAAAAAGAGGGGCCGGGGGTGTGTTCCGACCGATTTACACACCCCTTAATCCCCTCTTTCTAGAGGGGAAAATATCAGTTTGAAATTCATTAACATCAAGATGCGAGAAAAGTGATATGTCTATCTCATGCTATCCCTTCTTCTTTTGTCTCAACATTTCAACGGCTACACCAATGCCCCCTCCCACAAACGGCAGTGCAACCGCCAACTTTGAAAAACCGGAGATAACCCATAGGGTCACAAAAATGGCGGACCCTACTATTGCGCCTAATAAAAACAGGTAAAGGAATTGTGGCGGCGCCTGTTGTTGCATTTGACCCTTCGTCTTTTGCGCCGAGGTTTTGTGTCCTCCCGGAATTAAAACCATTTTGCTCAGTTCCTTATGTCTTTCGATGATATCCGACATGTTGTTGCCCTCAATAATTAAACGTTTAGGAAATTCAAACTTTTTCAATTATGCTATGAATAAACACACCCCTACCCCTCTCAAGAGGAGAATTTGAGAAGTCCCCTCTTGGAAGGGGATTTAGGGGTGGGTAAAAAAGTCGTTGGGTTTTTGTCTTTTAAAACCCAA
>CAZBCT010000048.1:0-21486 GCA_964490485.1 uncultured Candidatus Brocadia sp.
GGCGCGGTAAACATCGCTATTATTGGAATTTTTCAAAAAACTAAATTGTTACAAAGAAAGAAGAATCTACATTACGTGACATAACAGTATAATACCATTAAATGAATAAATTGGCTGAAATTACAGCAACCATTCTAGCCGGCGGGTTTGGGACACGTCTCCGTTCGGTGGTATCCGGACGGCCAAAGGTTCTTGCGGAAGTAAATAACCGTCCTTTTATTGCTTACCTTCTGGATCAGCTAAGCCAAGCAGGAGTAAAAACAGTTGTTTTATGTACAGGGTATTTAGGAGAACAGATAAAAGCAATTTTCGGTGAGTATTACAAAGGCCTTACACTATTGTATTCTCAGGAGCGATCAGCTCTTGGAACCGGAGGTGCACTTAGACTGGCATTATCACTATTTAAATCGGAAATAGTCCTGGTCTTAAATGGTGATTCATTTTGCCAAACGAACCTTCCCTATTTCCTGAACTGGCACATTGTAAAGAAGGCCATTGCTTCCTTGCTTCTGACTGAAGTGTCAGATATTGGCCGTTACGGTTCTGTCCGGTTGGAGATGGATGGAAAAATCATGTCTTTTGAGGAAAAGGGAATGAAAACCGGGCCAGGATTAATAAATGCCGGAGTGTATCTTTTAAATCACGTCTTTCTGGAATCTATACCGGTAAATACTAATATTTCGTTGGAGCGCGAGTCGTTTCCCTTGTGGCTTAACAAGGGACTTTATGGCTTTCTGAGTAAAGGAAATTTCCTTGATATTGGAATACCTCAAGATTATGCAACTGCGGGACATTTTTTAAAGAGTAATATTGTCGGTATCAATTAAGGGGGATGAATGATTATAAGCAGAACACCTTTCCGTATTTCATTTTTTGGCGGTGGAACTGATTATCCCGTATGGTACCAGAAACATGGTGGGGCGATACTGGCAACTGCTATAAATAAATACTGTTATATTACTTGTCGTTATCTTCCTCCCTTTTTTGAGCATAAATTTCGTATCATCTGGTCAAGAATTGAGAATTGTAGTGATATTAACGACATTAATCATCCTGCTGTTCGTCATATTTTAGATTTTATGAAAACCGATCGTGGTATTGAGATACATCACGTTGGCGATCTCCCTGCCAGGAGCGGAGTGGGTTCAAGTTCTTCGTTTACCGTTGGACTACTTCACGCCCTATACGCCCTTAAAGGTTATATGCCTACCAAACAACAGTTGGCAGAAGAAAGTATTTTTATTGAGCAGCATATTATCAAAGAAACCGTAGGGTCACAGGATCAGGTACTTGCTGCACATGGTGGATTCAACCATATTGTATTTCTAACAAATGGGGAAATTTCAATTCGACCTGTAATCCTGACGGCTGAGCGACTTAATGAACTTAATTCACACCTGATGCTGTTTTACACCGGTATAAAGCGTACCGCTGCTGATGTTGCAAGTACGTATGTCAATGATATTGAAACCCGTAAACGTCAACTTCGTATTATGAAAGACCTTGTAGAGGAAAGTATTTCGATCCTTAATAGTAACAATGATATTATCGCTTTTGGAGAATTAATGCACGAGTCATGGTCATCCAAGCGTAGCTTGAGCTCTAATGTCTCTAATCCCCATGTTGACGAAATTTATGAAAAAGCGATTGCTGCGGGTGCAATTGGCGGTAAGTTGGCTGGAGCGGGAGGAGGGGGATTTCTCTTGCTTTTTGTTCCACCGGATAGGCATGAAGGCGTTAGAAAAATATTGAATAATTTAATTTACGTACCTTTTAAGTTTGATTTTTCTGGAAGCCAAATTATCTATCATAACTTTGAAGAAGATTATTCATATCTTGAAAAAGAACGAAGAAGTCAAAATATAATCCCATCTCAAGAACTTGAAATGTGTACCGATCAGGTATTGCAAAATAGTTAATTTGTTGAAGTGAGTCTTATTGTGTTTAAGTGCCTCAATAAAGAAATTATCTGTCAAACAGATATTCAAGTGCTTGAAAATAAAGCCAGAACTATCAGGGCAACCTGTATTAAAATGGCTCATGATGGTAAAGAGGGACATTTAAATGGGGCGTTAAGTTGCGTTGATTTACTGGTCGGGCTATATTACTGCTGGCTTAATGTTATACCCGAAGATCCAAAAAGAAAAGACAGAGACCGGTTCATATTCAGTAAAGGGCATGCGTGTTCATCTCTGTATGCTGTAATGGCTGATCGTGGCTTTTTCTCTAAACAATGGATATCCAGGTATGCACAAAATGATTCACCTTTACCGAGTCATCCATGTATTCATGCTCTTCCGATTCTTGAGTGTTCTTCAGGCAGCCTGGGGCACGGGCTTGGTATGGCTACCGGCATGGGTTACGGTTTGCGAATGGATGGATTGCAAGCAAAGGTGGTGGTTCTTATCAGTGATGGAGAATGCAATGAGGGAAGTACCTGGGAAGCAGCTACTTTTGCCGCAGCAAATCAACTTGAAAATCTCTTGCTCATTGTAGACTATAATAGGATCCAGTCGGTAGGTCGATCAGATAATCTGATGGGTTTCACGTCATTGGAAGAAAAATACAGGGCGTTTGGCTGGGCTGCCAGAACTATAAATGGAAACAATATCCCGGAGATTATTGAAACGTTAAAGGAGTTCCCATTTGAAAAAGCACGTCCTTCAGCAATTATTGCAAAAACGGTAGCGGGTGCTGGGGCCAGTTTTATGGAAGATCAGGTACTTTGGCACTACAGAGTGCCGTCAGACGAAGATCTTAGAAAGGCTTTGCAAGAGTTAAGCGTCTCCCCTATTTATATGGAGCCATGTGCATGAGAAAAGCATTTGCGGATACGCTCACTCAGATTGCGGGGCAAAATTCTCGTGTTGTTCTTGTTACCGGTGACCTTGGATTCCAGGTTTTTGATAATTTTCATGCACGATTTGGCCCACGTTACATAAATGTTGGCGTCGCTGAGGCGCAAATGATTTACACTGCTGCAGGGCTTGCTAAAGTCGGCTGGCGGCCAGTGGCATACTCTATTGCCTCATTTGCAACAGCTCGACCTTTCGAGCAGATTCGCTATTGTGTAAGCTATCCGAATTTACCGGTTGTTATCATAGGGGCAGGCAGGGGGTATCTTTACTCAACCAGTGGCGTTTCACACCACGCCGCAGATGACCTGGCACTCATGTCAGTGCTTCCCGGAATGACAGTAGTAGCCCCCGGCGACCCGAATGAGGTAGCACAACTATTCCCTCAACTATTTAATCTGCCAGGGCCTTCATACTTCACCGTTGGCCGCTTTGGCGAGCCGTTGTATGAAGCCTCTGAACCAGCAATTCTTGGGCGTGCCAGGCTTCTTAGCAAGGGAGAGCAAATAGCCGTTATTGGTACTGGTGAAATTGCCAACGAAGTGCTGAAAGCGCTGAAACTTCTCGAAATGGAAAAGATTTTTCCATTTGCATATCAGATGCACACCGTAAAGCCTTTGGATACTAGCACGTTGAATGTTCTGGCAAAAGAAGTCCACACCATAGTCATCGTAGAGGAGCATGTCCCTAATGGTGGACTATGGGCCGCTGTGAGCATATGGCATGCAAGCGCGGAAATAATGCCCAGATTGATTCGGCTTGGTCCTCCTGATAGTTTTGCACTTGGTAATTTGCGGCAAGAAGAACTCAGGAGGCGTCTAAAATTTGATGCTAATGCAATAGCGAACACCTGTCGCTTATTGTGGAAGAAAAAATAAATGCTTTAAGGAGGAAATGTGTATCACAAGATTTTAGTGACAGGTGGCTCTGCTGTGGCCGGTAGTGCTTTAAAATCCATAATCGGTGATTATCCGGGAAGCGAGTTCTTTTTCATAAGTTCAAAGGACTGCGATCTGACCAACAGGGATAAAACCATTGCATACGTAAGTGGATTACATCCAGACGCTGTCATTCACATGGCTGCAATTAGTGGCGGTATTGGCCTGAGTATGAAATATCCAGCAACTCTGTTGCGGGACAACGTGTTGATGAATTTTAACATTCTTGAAGCAGCCCGCTTATCCAACGTGAAAAAGATTGTTATGACCCTTACCACCGGTATGTATCCTGCAAATGCACCGATTCCTCTTAAGGAAGACTATATTCACAACGGTTATCCACACGACTCGAATTATGGTTCTTCGTTTGCCAAGAGGCTGGTTGATCCTGCAATCAAGGCATATCGGGCCGAATACGGTCTTAATGTCATAGGCTTGGCGCCGAATGGGATATTTGGAGAAAATGACAACTTCAATTATGACGATGCGCCCATGGTTCCAACGCTTATCAGACGTTTTTATGAAAACAGGCATGGCAATTCAAAAATAGTTATCTGGGGAGACGGTACTCCTCTTCGGGAATATACTTACGCAAAGGATGTTGCCAGGGCTTTCATGTGGTGCCTGTATCATTACAATAATGAGCAGATACTGAATATTGGTACCACAGAGGAGCTTTCCGTAAAGGAAATAGCATATCTTATCGCCGGCTTCTTGAATATAGATACCAGTCGTATTGAATTTGACACAACGAAACCAAAAGGGATATTCAAAAAGAGCGTAGATAATTCCCGTTTTATCAGTATCTCAAAATTCCAATATACACCTTTTAAGATCGGTTTAAAAGACACCATCAGGTGGTTTTGTGATACCTATCAGAAAGCCCCTGAAAGCTTAAGAATGGCCGGTAAGAGCAAAATTAACTAAGTTTGTAACAATTTAGTTTTTGAAAAAGTAGGGGCGAAGCATTTGCCAGTTTGGGTATGAATGCAGGTATGCCAATTATAGCAAATGCTTCGCCCCTACACGGCGTGGTAAACATCGCTATTATTGGAATTTTTCAAAAAACTAAATTGTTACGCAGGGTTTACGTTTAAAGTTCAAAGTTGTTGCAGAGCGAAGAGCTTCTTCGTCCTCCAATGAAAAGAGCAGTACGCCGAATATCGAACAAGAAATGTTGAATGATGAAGTATTTTTACTTCACGATTCGATATTCTTTGTTCTGCGGTTCGCTCTTCTCTTCAAATAAGGCGCTGAATGCCTAATCAAGGTTATTGTCTGGCAATAACCTTGATCCCCCCCAGGTATGGCTGGAGAACGTCGGGAATTGCAATAGAGCCGTCCTTTTGCTGATAGGTCTCAAGGACGGCAATAACCGTGCGGGGCAACGCCAATCCCGAACCATTTAGGGTGTGCACAAATCGTAATTTGCCGTCCTCGTCCCGAAAACGTATATTGATGCGTCGCGCCTGGAAATCCTCAAAATTACTGCAGGAAGAAACCTCCAGGAACTTGCCCACACCGGGCGCCCACACCTCAATGTCATAGCACTTTGCCGCCGCAAAGCTCATGTCTCCTGTGGATAGTTTTGCCACCCGGTATTCAAGTCCGAGCAGTTGGAGCACCTTTTCTGCATTGCCCAGCAATGATTCAAGTTCATCGTAAGAGGTCTCAGGCCTTACAAGCTTGACTAATTCCACTTTGTTGAATTGATGAACGCGGATAATACCTCTCGTATCTTTGCCATAAGAACCCGCCTCGCGCCGGAAACAGGGGGTATAGGCGGTGTAGTAAACAGGAAGGTCTTTGCTGGAGAGTATCTCTTCCCGGTGGATATTGGTAACCGGGACCTCCGCCGTCGGGACAAGGAAGAGATCGTCGGGAGAAGTTCGATACATGTCGTCTTCTAGCTTCGGCAACTGTCCTGTGCCGGTCATGGATGTGCGGTTAACGAGGAAGGGCGGAAATATCTCGGTGTAGCCATGCTCTCTCGTGTGGAGGTCCAGCATAAAACTGAATAGGGCGCGTTCGAGTTTTGCGCCAGGGCCTTTAAGTAAGATAAAACCAGAACCAGAAATCTTGGATGACCGTTCCGGGTCCAGGATGTTTAAAAGGCGTCCCAGTTCCCAGTGTGGTAAAGGCGTAAAGTCGAATGTCTTTCGTTGTCCCCAGGTCTTGACGATAACGTTGTCATTGGCATCCTTTCCGATTGGGACGTCTGCAGCGGGAATGTTGGGAATACGGAGGAGCAGGTTGGTGATGTGAGGTTCCAGTTCCTTCAGTCTTTCTTCCATGGATTTTATATCATCGCCGATCTTTTTTGTTTCTTCGATAATACGGGAGGCGTCTTGTCCCTTTTTTTTCAACTCACTGACTTCCTTTGATTTTTCGTTGCGCTTACTTTTCAATTGCTCACAGGCATGGATCAGCGACCTGCGTTGTGTGTCCAGCTCTAAAATCTGGTCTACGCCGGACGCGTTTTCATGTTTATGGGCGATTGCCTGTTTTACCCGGTCGGGGTTGTTCCTGAGAAAATGTATATCAAGCATGAATTTCGTTTGCCTCCGATGGTTTAATGACCTTTCCTGTGTGTCTGATTATTAACTCTTCGTGCGCCTGCTCCGCAACCACATCTCCCGTCTTCCCCCACTTTATCCCCATCTGACGGGGACAGGGGGAGGCGGGGGGTGTAGAAAACTTGCCAAAAAGAGAAGATTTTATAAGGGAATACTATAAATCCAATGCTGCTTTATTTTACTCGTAATTTTGAAGCATTCAAGGGAATTCATGTATTTTAAAATTGATTTGAAATTGCAGTTTTGATAGCATATCAGCAATTACGTCCTCTGAGTTAAAAGCCGCGGTTCAGAGTCATGCCTTTTCAGAAGAGATATCTATCATGACTAAAGGCAACCAGCACTTTCTACTTACCAAAACCTCGTTAAAAAGGCCACCATAGATGACTCTGTTGATTTAGTCCTTTCAAACCAAATTGGTATACCATATACAACCTCATATCGCCAACATTATACTATATATGGTATAGCATATTGTCGAAATGAGAGTTGATCAACAGAGTCATAGATAATCCCAACGTTTGATTTCTGAGAGGAGGTATCTTATGGAACCCAATGTTCAAAGGCAAATTTTCATTAATGGTAACACTTTAGTTTTTTGAAAAATAGCCCCGTAGGGGTGAAATGTTTATAGAAAAACGTGATATACAAAACCTTAGCTCCATCGGAGTGGCATATGAAACATAGAACAACATACCGCTCCGATGGAGCTTGTTTGTGGCATAATGGTTTGTCTATAACCATATCGTTCCTAACGGGGTTTTTCACGGTATTTTTTCAAAAAACTAAACTATTACCATTAATGATATATTCATCAGCTACTCGCGGAAAGACATCGGATTTGCCAGAAGATTGGAAAAGGCCTGAGAAGTATATAAGCCTCACAAGGATCTCAAAGAAACCCCACATTGCTTGACTTGCGCATATAATATACAATATAATTTAAAATATTATGTAAAACCAAAAGTAGGAATCGGAAGACCGTGAATTGCCTGTGACACGCTTCTTTTCTGACTCCTGACTCCTGACTCCTGAATTCTCAATAGTTGTTTTCATTTCTGGTGGTTTATGATTACCCGAAGGTCGTTGATAAAAGCTGGTGTATTTGGGGCGTGTAGTCTCTGTCTTGGAAATACCGTGAATACCTGGGCGGAAGATGTCTATAGCCCGGAGGCACTGAAAGGGATTAATCAGGGCTTCCCCGTAAAGGAGGCCATGCATTACAAGAAGCTGGAAGATGCCCGGGTGGAGTGTGAACTTTGTCCCCGGAAATGCACGATTGCTGATATGGAACGCGGTTATTGTGGCGTCAGGGAAAATCGGGGTGGTATCTATTACACCCTCGTACATTCACGCGTCTGCGCTCTGAATGTCGACCCTGTTGAAAAAAAACCCCTGTTCCATTTTTTACCTGGAACAAAGGCCTATTCTCTCGCCACGGCGGGATGCAACATCGAGTGCAAATTTTGCCAGAACTGGCAAATCTCACAATACCGGCCTGAGCAAATCGAGAGTATTAAACTAACCCCTGAGGATGCAGTAAAGGATGCCAGGATGAGCGGCAGCAAGACGATCGCTTACACGTATTCAGAGCCGGTAGTCTATTATGAATATATGTATGATACTGCCAAATTGGGGAAGGAACATGGGTTAAAGAGTGTTATGATATCGAACGGTTATATCCAGGAAAAACCTTTGACGGAATTATGCCGGCACCTGAGCGCCGTAAAGATCGACCTGAAAGGCTTTACAGAGAAATTTTATCAGGAGACCTGTACCGGCGAACTGAAGCCCGTTTTACATACCCTGACAACCTTAAAAAAGATTGGGATATGGTTTGAAATTGTTGTGCTGGTAGTTCCAACGCTCAATGACAGCGAAAAGGAATTTAAAGAGATGTGTGTATGGATTAAAGAAAATCTTGGGCCCGATGTCCCCATTCACTTTACCCGTTTTCATCCAACCTACAAGATGAAAAATCTCCCGCCGACGCCGGTAAAAACCCTGGAAATGGCAAGGAATGTTGCTCTTGATACCGGATTGCACTTCCCGTACGTGGGCAATGTGCCCGGGCATGAAGGTGAAAATACCTATTGTCCAAACTGCCGGCATGTCGTAATCAGACGGGCAGGTTTCTCCATACGGGAAAACCATCTGAAAGATAATAAGTGCAAAGGGTGTAATCAATCCATACCGGGAATATGGACTTGATGTGGTATCTCTTGGTGGGCGATGCCCATACTATAGGCTTGTAGGTTGGGTTTCGCCGGAGCGAAACCCAACCTCTCCAATATTTCGTATGTCAATATCTTGTTGGGTTTCACTCACGTTCAACCCAATCTACCTTCTCATATGCGCGGAACAGTCTCCGCAGTCTAACGCATGAGATTGCTTCGTTCCGCTCGCAATGACATTTTAAAGGTATACTTATTTAAGGCGTTTACTATAACTTATCACTCATTTTTTAATGCTTGCTTGCTCTACGATCACATCATATTTGTAACCGCTTCCAAAGTCCTTGTCCTTGTATAAAATCCCACTAACGGTAACAATGTCTCCCACCGCAGCCAGGTCTTTTGATGTTACCACGAGGTCGTTATTGCCGTCTTTCTGATTTCCGCTTCCATCCTGAATGTGCAGCCAGTTTCTTGCCATAATTCCAGACGAAACCTTCACCACTTTACCTTTGACCGTTACATTTTTTGTGTCAAGCTCAGTCCTCTTCCCGTAAAGCTCGGCTACCGTGTAAGCATCCGGAGTGGAAGCCTTCTCCACCTGTATCTTCTCAGCAGGGGCGGCCTCTGTTGTCTTGCTTTCTGCAGCTTTACCGTGAAAACTCTTTACATCAACCGTCCCCTCAGGTGAGGCTGGTCCGGTAGAGAAAATGATTTTGTCAAATGTCCTGTTGAGGGTCTTGCTGTTAAAATTGACCATTTCATAACCGGGCTGTAAGGCAATCTCCTGTCCAACGGCTACCTTTGTTTCCAGTATAGCAGCCCAGGTCTTTTTGCCATCTTTTTCGATACAGAGGTAGGTATAACCGCCGCTATTCATGGTTTCTACAACCTTGCCGGAGAGGGCAGACGTGTCCTGATGGGAAACGGGAGGAGCCGGTTGCTTTTCCTTCATATATAGGTGCTCCGGCGGTGTTTTGTCTAACTTCTTCGTTTCAGCATACGTACTGCATACAGAAATCATAGGAATCAAGGCCAAAACAGAAGTGGTTAATAACATCGAAACTCTTTTCATTTCACAACTCCTTAATAGATATTTCCATAAAGTATCTACACCAAAACATTAAATAAAGCATACGATTTTTATCTCAAAAAACAAGTATTTTATCGAGACCGGTGATCGAAGAAATATTGTGATCTTCCGTGTATCTTTCACTTTGATTTTACGGTTGTTTGATGCTTTAATAATGCACGTATGAAAGAGACAAAAATCCTCTCGATTCAGGTTGGGTTGCCAAAAACCTTGAACGCTTCACACGCAACCAACCCGACGGAAAATCCATGGAAGACGGGCATCTTCAAAACACCTGTTTCCGGTCCGGTATGGCTGGGGAGGCTTAACCTCACTGGTGATGCACAGGCGGATTTATCCGTGCACGGCGGGCCACACAAGGCGGTCAATGCCTATCCATCCGAGCATTACCCGTATTGGAGAGAGAAACTTCACCGTCCGGATATGACATACGGTGCTTTCGGCGAGAATTTTACGACCGGCGGCTTGCTGGAAGATGAGGTTTGTATCGGCGATGTATTTAAGGCCGGTGAGACAATTGTTGAGGTTTCACAGCCACGTCAACCCTGCTGGAAAATAGAACGCCGCTGGGGAACCAAAGATTTCGGCGCGCTCATGAAAGAGACTGGAAAGACTGGTTGGTATTTTCGTGTCTTGCAGGAGGGATATGTGGAAGCAGGAGATACCTTAGTTCTTATGGAACGATCTTTCCCGCAATGGACCGTTGCTGCGGCATACATCATTATGCGCAACCGCAGGACTAACGTTACAGCAGCTCACGAGTTAGCCCGTTGTCCAGCACTTTCACCACGATGGCAGGAAAATTTAATCTCGGCGAAATCCGGATAAACTCAACACGGACAAACGAAGCTGGTAGTTCGACAGAGCGCTCATGACGAAATCCATGCCAGCCTATACAACTCACATCTTGCAATGGTAGAGCGACCAGTCTGGTCGCTTTACATGATTGCTTATCTACTGCATAAAACTGTTCAGTCGTTTTATGGCTTCCATCTTTTCACTGTTTCCAACCTTTGCCTGTTTGAGGGCATTCTTCAATATCCCGATCGTACGGTCATAAACCTCCTTGTCCACTGGATACGGATGTCCGTCCTTACCGCCATGGGCAAAGCTATACCTCACAGGGTCTTGAAAACTGGGACTTTTCCCGTACACAATTTCAGAAATCAACGCCAGTGCCCGGATGGTCTTGGGACCAACCCCTTCAATTCCCAGCAAGGATTCAAAATTTTTCGAAACATTTTCGTAAGTTTTTGTGAATATCTTATACAGCCTGTCAGGATGGATATCATGGACATCCACATGGTGGCGGGACGGTAGATGCAAGGTCTGTATCTTCTTGATTTCGCTGACTAAAATATCGGGTTTTATCTGTGAGAGGATGACAGCGGATTGCCGCGCCTCCTCGCTCGCCTCAGCCACCATATTCAGGGTATTCCCACTTGAATCACAGCAAATGGCCTGATGGGGTTCCACCACAAAGTTTACCACCCTGCTGCCAAGCCAGTGATACCGGCGCGCATATTTATTGGCATCATTCATTCCCTGCTGAACGACAGCCCAATCCCCGGACTTCGTGAAGATAAATGCGTGATGATACAGTTGGTATCCATCCTGCACGGCGCTACTATCCACCTTGGCGCTCATCCTGCTGGCATAGACAAGTTTTTCAGGATCACACGATAGCTGGTCGCCCACACGGATAATCTCCGATGGCGTTTTCCGGGAAGTCCCACCCTTGCCGCCGGCAATGAACAGGCCTAGTTCCCGCTCAAGCCCTTTCACGCCTTCCTTCAGTGCACCGCACGTGGTAGTCGTAACACCGCTTGAATGCCAGTCAAATCCTAATACGCAGCCGAATGCCTGAAACCAGAACGGGTCAGAAAGTCTTTTGAGCATTTCCTGGGGACCATATTCGCTTACCACGGCAATGACAATTTCCCGCGCGAGTCGTTTCATCCGCTGGAATAGCCATGAAGGCGCCTTGCCCCCGTGAAGTGGCAGATGAGCAATACCTGTCTTCATAGTATTTTATTGAAATGGAACTGATGTTATAATTGCCAGGAAGCACTCAAGATTGCGCAGGGAGTAATTGTTCATCGTGTTGGTTTTCTCATTTCCACCCCTGCTTCCACTCCCTGCCCCCGCCAGCGGGTGATAATTACGGTGACTGCAAGGTTTGACCTGTTGTCGTTTACAAGAAAGCACGGACAAATTCCGTTTGTCTATGCCACCCTAAAACCTGTTTAACTCAGGATGTATACACTTCTCCCTGTATTCAGGGGGATTTGATTGGGGTTGTGCTCCGGGTCTCTCCTCCCAGGTTTACTCCGGGCTTTCTTCTTTTACGGCATCAGAAGTATTGGGGAGTTCTTTTGCGATATAATCGCATTCCGGATATTTGCTGCATCCAAAAAAGATACCGCCCTTTTTCGAGCGGCGTTGAACCAGGTCGCCCCCGCAGCCTTCATTTGGACATTTTATTCCCGTGGGAAGTGATTTGAGGTTTCTGCATTTGGGATAGGCAGAACACCCCATAAACCGGCCTTTCTTGCTAAACCGTATAACCATAGGACTGCCGCATTTCTCACATTTTTCATTCGTGGGTTCAACCTTGGGTGTTTCACCGGTAAGAGACTTGGTATTCTTGCAGGCCGGGTATGCAGAACATGCAAGAAACTTTCCGTGCCGGCTCGTCTTCACTGCCATGGCGCTTCCGCATTTCTCACACTTTTGATCAGTTGTCTCCGGAGTCGCAGGCTCTCCTTTTTCATCCAGGGGAAGGGTGCTTTTACAGGTGGGAAATGCTGAGCAACCCAGAAACTTTCCATGCCTTCCCCATCGTATCACCATGGGTTTTCCGCAGAGGGTGCATATCTGGTTACTTTCTTCCGGAGTCCCCTTTACGCTTTTCATTTCTCCTCCCGCCTTTTCTAAATCGACCTTAAACGGCCCATAAAATTCCTTCAGCACGTCAAGCCATCCAATTTTTTCAACTTCAATCTTGTCCAGCTCATCCTCCATGTGCGAAGTAAATTTCACATCCATGATTTTGGGAAAATGTTCAATGAGTTTTTCGGTAACTAATGTTCCCAATTCCGTCGCGTAGAAGGCGCGTTTCTCCTGCCTGACGTATCCCCGGTCCTGGATAGTGGAGATGATCGCAGCGTAGGTGCTGGGTCTTCCGATTCCCATCTTTTCCAGCGTTTTCACGAGAGAGGCCTCGCTAAAACGGGGTGGTGGTTGGGTAAAATGCTGGGTAGGCACTACCGCCACTAATTCAAGTTGCTGGTCTTTCTCCAATGTTGGCAGGATTTGCTCGTCCTTTTCCATTTCGTGCCCTGAAACGCGGGTATGGCCGTCAAAGAGTAATTCCCTCCCTCTCGTTTTTAACAGATACTGCTTTGGAGGAGCAACCGTTCTTTCAGACGAAAGCTCTTCGTTCGTATCTCCGGCATATTGCGTAACAATTTCAATATCTGTTACGGCGTAGAGTGCCGGTTTCATCTGACTGGCAACGAACCGGTTCCATATCAGTTCATAAAGCCGGTATTGGTCTTTTGTTAAAAAGTTTTTTACGGATTCGGGTGTATATTCGACCCCTGTGGGCCGGATGGCCTCGTGAGCGCCTTGAGTGCCTTTTTTGTCGGATGCATGCACATTCGGCTTTTCGGGCAAATAATTGTTACCGTAGGTATCTGCAATGAACTTCCGGCAGGATGTCAATGCCTGTCCGGCTATGTGAAAAGAGTCTGTTCTCATATACGTAATAAGCCCCACGGCGCCTTCCGCACCAATATCAACACCTTCGTAAAGCTGCTGGGCAACAAGCATCGTTTTTTTTGCGCTGAACTGTAACCGTGTGGATGCCTGTTGCTGCAAGAGACTCGTGGTAAAGGGTGGCGGGGCATTGTTGCGCTTGGTTTGCTTTTTTATATTGGCAACATGATACCCTGCCTTTTGAAGTTCGCTTACAATATCCGTAGCTTGCGCTTCATTTTTTATTTCAATGTTTTCGTTATCAGACTTTTGCAGGATGGCTTTAAAGGTTTTGACATCGCCGGCTCTCTCAGCATCCTCTGAAATGGTTTTTAGTTCGGCAGTAATCTTCCAGTATTCCTGAGGTTTGAATTCCTTAATTTCCTTTTCACGCTCAACAATGAGCCTGACTGCTACAGATTGGACACGTCCGGCGCTGAGTCCCTTCGTGATCTTCTTCCACAGCAGAGGGCTTATCTGATAACCCACAAGGCGGTCGAGTATCCTGCGTGCCTGCTGGGCATTTACTTTGGACATGTTGACAGGGCATGGATGCTTAAAGGCTTCTAAAATGGCGTCTTTTGTAATCTCATTGAAGGTAACACGGCGCACCTTTTCATCGGGTATTTCAAGTGCCTGGGTCAAATGCCAGGCAATTGCCTCTCCCTCACGGTCGAGATCGGATGCCAGGTATACGGCGGCGGCCTTCTTTGAATCAGCCAGCAACTCTGTTATAAGCTTTTTCCGGCTTGGGATGATTTTATATTCCGGAGTAAAATTGTTTTCTATGTCGACTGACAACTTCTTTTCGGGCAGATCTCGAACATGTCCCATTGACGACCTGACAAAAAAGGATGAACCAAGATATTTACCAATGGTCTTCGCCTTGGCAGGGGATTCAACAATTACCAGATTTATTTTCGTTTTAGCCATTTATGAAACCTTAAAATAAACTGAAAAAGCAAATTTAAGCAGAGGTTTGAAATTGTGTCAAGACTTTTCTGTATAGTTCCTCCGTTTTTTTTGCTTGAAAAAAAAAGAGCATCCGTATAGTCTATTGTTCTGTATAATGAAAAAAAGTACGATAAATGCAAGTCCTGATACTACCAAAAGGCAAAAAACAAAGCATTCCTGGTGCTCTAAAGGAGGTGATTAAAGAAAAAAGGTTTTATTATGAAGAAGTGTTTTTGTACGGGGAGGTAATTTCTTAAAAAAGAAAGGGAGGAGAACATGATAAGAATTGAGAATATGCTCATAGGTGGATTGGTGATAAGCTTGTTCATTGCCGGCTGTGAAAAAAAGCAAGAACAGGCCGGGTATGTCGAAACAAAAGTGGAAGAGGGTGCGAAAATAATTCAGCAGGAAAAACAAGAAGCAGCACAAGTAAAAGAATCCGTGACGGAGCAGGCTACAGAGAAAGCGGCAAAGAGCGAACTAGAAAAGGCACAGGCTGAGACAACGTCCGCGAAAGATAAGGCGGAATCAACCGCCAAAGAGCTTATCGCCAAAGCCAAGTCATTGCTTGATAAGGGTGCGTATGAAGAAGCCGGCGCTGTCGCACAGGATGTATTGAAAAATTATGATAGTGAATCAAAAGAGGCTAAAGATATTATTGCTGTAGTTACAGAAAAGCTCAAGGCTATGGCTAAAGAAAAAGGCGAGGGGCTTACAAAAGACCTTAAAGGGAAATTAGAAGGTTTAGGGAAGTAATTTGTCTTTAGTTGTTTAAGACCTCTTGAAAGGAGGATATAAGCGCTAAGCATCTAACAATTTCCAAAGTGCGTTCCTTCTGATGTCGTGGGGGGGGGGTATACTCAAGAGGCTCACTATTTGTGATTTATGAACTTGATACAGGGTTGGCATACTCTAACGGGGTGGCACGGACAAGCTATGCTTGTCCGTGTTTTTTCCCCATGCCATGTGTTTACGGATCTGCCTTGTATTGTCTATCCAAATGTGAAAATGAATACTTCGTAAACAGTGTTGTGCAAGTCCAACACGGACAAACGGAGTTTGTCCGTGCCACCCTGTTACCAATTTAAAATTCACTTTTTATAAACATCTTGAGTAGAGGAAGTATTGAGACTGTAGGAGCGAGAAATCTCTATAAATAACGCTAATGACAGGTAAAAACATACCCTTACTTGACGTATACGAGGAAAGTGAAAAGACGCCTGTTTCAACGCGAGGAATGCTTCTGCACCCAGCGGAGATGCAAGGTATCACGCTTGTAATGGTCCAACACTTGCATCTTACGTTCAGGTAAGCCGAGGAAGTTGCTGAAATAAAAGAGAACAACCAGAATGGTGTTCAGTTTCAGGATAAAAAAGCCCTTCACTACCGTATGAGGGGCAAGGGGTGCAGCATAATGGACAAGGTGTTCCCACCCCAAAAAGCTGCCAAGCCCCGGCATACCGACAATGGTGAGGCCGAGGAGAAACAACAGGACGTTTGACAGGGGTGTACGAGAGAGGTGTGCGGTAAAGCTCGCCTGTTTCTCGTTGTTGTTATTCGCGGAAATATATGCCGAGTAGCAGACGAGCCCCACAAAGACAACGGCAAGGGTAATCACAGACACACAAGACCACTGGTGTTTCGCTTCCGCATTTTTTATCAGTTCTAACGCCTGGACAAGACCAGCCGACCAGGCGGAGCAGGCAAGTGTAACAAAGTACATAGCTATCCTACGGATATTGTAGAAGGAGAGCACGCAGAAACCTACTGCAAGAACAAGTATTAACTCTTCGCTTACATTGAAATAATTCCAGTTGATAATAAATGACATGACGGTATTTCCGCTGCCATCGTTGGTATATTGAATATTGAAAAGTTTCCTGTTGAGGATGAACATCATGATGCTGAAGACTACCCATACCACGGATACTGCAATGGTAAAGCGTTTTGCTGTTTTTTTGTCAAAACTCATATATTTCAGGCCAAGGAACTGATCAATAAGGTCAAAGGAGCGCGACAAAAAACCGAACTCGTTGATCGTAAGCGAGTAAAGCCACTTTCTGAACCGTTCGGGAAGAATGGATTCAAAGTGTTTCCCGGTACTTGTTATCCTTGGTCGTCGTGTCTCCATGGTGTGGTAGAGGTGGAACAACGATGGGGTGCGCATGTACTCATAGGTGCGATATATCCCGTGGGATATCACATGGATGAGAGCAAGGGTGTAAAACCCCAGGAATATCTCGATATAGATAATGGCTAACTGTGTCGTGATGGCATATGCAACGGTATTCTTGGCGTCGGAGTGCTGCCGGCTCATGTGGGTAGTGACAAAGGCAGAAAAAACACAAATGGCAATCGCAAGGGCAATGGCGTTGGCCGGATGCGAGATAGTCCACACCTCAGGCCAATAGGCAGGAAGTGCCCATTCACGGGGCCACATGCGCAGGAGAAGTAAGATAGGCATATGAGTTGACAGTGAGCCGTAAAAAATCGCACTCGAAGGTGTAGGCCCTTCCATTGCCCGCGGTATCCAGATCCATGGAAAAATACCGGACTTGAAGAAGCATGCCACAATCAGTAAGAACATTGCCCACTCGCAGCCATGTTTCTGAATCAACGCCATGTCGTTGATATCCTCAATATGGAAATAAAGCAGTAACACCACTAGGGAAAAAAGGAAGATATCTCCGAAATCATAAATAAACATCACCCGCATGCCGTTTTTAAGCGGATTAGGACGATGCTCGTAGAACGCGATAAGAAGCACGGATGAAAGGCCCAGAAGTTCCCAACCCATAAACAAATAGGAGGTACTGGAACTGAGAACAAGAAGCCCTAGCGACAGTTGAAAGATAAAATAAAGGGAAAAGAACTTGTGATAATAGGCATCACGGTGCAGATAAAAAAGAGAAAACCGGCCAATGATGGTAACAAGTATTGTCGTAAAGGCCAAAAACATGGCCGTATAGAGGTTCCAATCCACGATAAAGGGCCAGCCAATCAGACAGAAGGACTCTATGCGAACAGTAGTTGCCTTGAATCCCAGAATGCACAAGGCGATCACAACGTGTACAACATCGCTCACGCCTCCCCATGTGACCAGTTTACGGACCATGTGTTCTTCGACTTCCCGCTTGTTGGAAAAATACTGGATGTTGATTGCAAGCACCTTGAGGATGGGAAATAGTATAAAGTAATGCGCAAGATAAGTAATCAGATACTTTTCGTCCACCGTGTACTCCTAAGTAATTCTGCCAAACAAAAGATGACCCTGTTCAAGGAAAAACCGTGGATCGTCGCCTCTGTATTCCGGCACATCCACCGTTTCCTCGAATGGTACAAAACATCCTTCCGGCCCACCTTTCCACAAAAACAGCTTTTCCTGCTCCTGATCGTGAATCACGAGGGTAATCCAATTGTGTTTCACCAGGCACTGAAAGTGGCCGGGTTGACCGGTATAACCAAAGGCCTCACCAAGGATAGTTTCCATCGTTCCAACCTTGCAGCAGACAAGCAGAATCAATCGGGCAGGTTCGTGTAACTCGACCATCTGCCATGGCAAGCCTAATTGCAGGTCGCTGTAATGCCCGTTCATTACCCCTACCAGTGATGTGACGTTGTGAGGTAGTTTGGTGCCGCAGCCGTAGTGCTCATTGTCAATAAAGCTGAAATAGTATTCGAGATTAATTCCCGCACATACCGGTCCAACTGCGCCAAGTATGCCTCTCAGAGATTTTCCGTCGGGGTCTACCTGATAATTATAGGAAGTCAAAAACGCACGTCTGTCAAAGAAAAGATTTCGCGTAAGATGCCTCGGACCCACGATGGCAATCGCGTTGGTGCAGTGACCGTATTCGGGGCGCGGTTGGGTAATGTCCATCGAGCGTCCTTGTGCGTAATCAGCAAATGACTTTTCGGACAGGTTCGTCTTAATCGCATCAAAACGTCTGCAGCGCTCTTTCGCATCCAGCGCCGCAGCACGGCGAATCGTGTCAATATATTTTTGCAGGCGCGGCTCTATGGGGTCGGGAAGGTCGAAAAGAAGCACCTCGTCGCTGCAGGTGTTATGATATCCTCCGATAAACCGTGTTGAATCCGGCACCATTACGCCGTTTTTCGCAAGTCCTGCACGCACTTCCGGCTCATTGCAGATGGCTGCAAATATACGGGCGTTGGGTGCGCCGCGCCCACCTGCGCAAGCCCCACAATCGTGGGCGGCTTCGTGGGGGTTGTTCAGGCTGCTCGACCCATGACCCAGAACGAATACATAAGGTGAAAAGTTGTCCGAAAAGCCTGCACCCTTGAGTATACCCGTGGCGCGGGCGATCCGGCTTTGCAGATCCCACCCTTTTTCATTTTCATGAGTTTCTTTCTTGTAGGCCAAACGGGTCTTTGGTTTGTAAGCCGCCAGATATCGTCGCAGCTTGGAGCTGTACTTTGGGGAAAGCACGTCCAGGATAAACGGCGGAAAATCTAAAAGTCCGCTGAAAATCGTGTGTGCAAAGCCACCCAAAAGGGTTTTGGATGCCTGCGTAATCGTCCACTGCACCTCCCCGTAAAGCTGCAATTTTTTGGGCATCGCATCCTCAAGCTTCGCTGCTTCTTCGTAGACTTGCACTGACGGTGTCACTAAAGGATGCGGGCACATCTTGCGGTAATGTTTATCCGGCGCAGCCTTAAATTTCATATCGAGACTGTAATGCCCGGCAGCTCCCAGGGTCTCGGCACCAGCATCTATTCGTTCCAGATGACGACGGAAAGATTCCTCCCGTTCGTCGAGGCAGCAAAAGACTTGATAGCCCGGAAGCTTGTATTTTGGCTTTGACTCAATAGCGCCCTTACGGTATGTTGAAAGAAATTGATTGTAAAAGGTGTCTTCATAGGAGCGCTGCCATATCTCCAGGCGATTTTCGTCGGTAAGTTGGGTGACTTCCCTGGGAAAGGTATCGCTATTTTTAATGCCTAAAGCGTTCACGATAGACGCGACAAAATAGGGGTCATACAACGGTATCGGTTTATAAACCGGAATTCTCATGCTGATAAGCTCACACACGGACTCAATCGCCGCAAGCTCGACAACGAGAATTACAGGGACAACCTCGTTAAATGACGCTTTAATATCGTGACCTGGAATCCAGTCCGGCATCTCTTCCAGAGATTTAATGGTGCCCACCCACCCCTTATAGCGATACAGGGTGCGAAACAGATAGTCTTCCAGATGTTCATCGGGAATGGCCAGACGTTTCAGCAAGAGCGTGGTGGCCTCGTCATAGGGGTATCGTTTTGCCTCGGAGACGATCCGGTTCAATGTCCTGAGAAATTTCGGCCTGAAAAAACCGCTCTTTGAGTAAATTTCACAAAAACAATGCCACAATCCCTTATCCCGATTCGGCATGGGCCAATAGGCAAGGCCAAAGTCGAAATAAGAGGGAAGAAACCGAAAGATAACCGGTTCCATCAGTTCATCGATGTTTTGGTTGTGGGTAATTTGAACTGCTTCTTTGTAATAACCCGGATGTTGGTATGCAGTGTCATGTACAAATTGAAGAATTCTCGCGTCCGGTTCGGGGCGCAGATGCGGTTTTTCTGTCATAAGCCTAAACAGAAGTTCAGGCTGAATATCAAGATTATGATGCTTGATATATTCATTGATCTTCTTTTGAAGAATTTCGACAGAGATGCGTCCCCGTTCAAATGCCAGGAGAAACTCCTCTTCGGACATAAAGGCCTTGGCGCCATACAAACGCCCCGCCTGTTTAGCGCCTTCAAAAAAGTCGTATGTCTCGAAGTGGTGGATGGTGTTGTGATGAACAAAGAAGGGAAGTGGGCCCTGATCAGGCATCAGGTGCTTTGCGTGTTCGATTGCATGATTAATCTTGTCGGACATTATTCCTGCGGATGAGAGAGAAAAAGACCCGGATTCATTTAAGGAATTTCAAACTGTTGACAAGAGCGCAACGCGTAGTAAATACCGCAAGCCCCCCCCTGCTGTATTGCTTACGGTTAGCCAAGAGGGAGAAGTATCTGTTGATAATAATTTGCTACGCTCTAAAGAACCAAATTATAAACATGAATAAATTTAAAATGCAAGAATTATTTAAAAACTTGTAATTATTTTTCGTTTTTGCTATATTAATAGACTTGCTTGTGGTGAACGTCATCGGAATAATAAACCGATATTTGGCTTTATTTAAGCGGCATTGTCGTGGCTGGAATCGTGGAATTCATCTGTCTCCGGTGGCTGCGTTCTCACGAAGGCAGCATTGCATGGATCAGTTTCCCATTCATTCTTACTGCCATCCGAATTTCGCCTTTGTTTCTCTGCAGGCATGTTTGGGGGGTATCAGGTTTCCCCACCTCGCCGGGCTTTTCCTCTTCATCCATAAATTTTGAGGTGAACACTCGTGTTTGAGCCAATAATATATTGTTCTTGCGGGAATCTAAAAGAATACGGAGGCAATTGGCAAATAACATCTCGTTCTTTTAAGAAGGCATTTGTGCTGCTGAAAGAGCGTGGGTCTCTTGTTTCAAAAGAAAAATGTCCCATTTGCAGATGTATCGATGCCGGGGAAATTTTGGTGTCTCTTAAAAATCTTTAAAAAGATTGGCGTTGCATGAATATAGTGCAGCCATCGTTATGCTGAATAAATTGTTTTTTAGTTGTTATTGAAATTCCTGTTTATTTGAAACAGTTCTGGCAACGGATGCCGGAACGGAGGAAATTCAGGGTGTAGCTGTTACTTTTACAGGCTGGACATACCAACGGCTCAAAACGTTTAAAGAGCGGATTCCAGATAATATCGTACTCCGTTGTTTGGATAGATGATGGAACGCTTACCTTTGCGACATAGCAGGGGTAGTTTGTAACCAGCGCCGACACCAGGGACATACCTGCGCCCATTCGGTAGCGGAATTCTATGTCACTCAGGGCTGATTGCCGCTGCACAAGTATGGCCTTTTGCTTTGCCTGGATGTCTGCCACCGCCTCACGGTCTCCAGCCTTCTTTTCCAGTGCTTCTTCCATTTCCGCATTCAGGGTATCGTAGTACTTTTTCATGCGTTCAGCTTCTTTATTCTTTAAGTCTGTTGCTTCCTGTTTTTTCCTGGCAATCAGACCCGTCAACTTCTGCTTTACAC
>CAZBCT010000049.1:0-21275 GCA_964490485.1 uncultured Candidatus Brocadia sp.
CACTGCGCGGCAAACATCACAATTATTGGAATTTTTCAAAAAACTAAATTGTTACAAACTATTTAGGAATTGGACGGAGTAAAGACCAAAAAGTATTGGTAAGGAAGAAGCAGGGTATGCTTCTGTAATAATATAAAATCAGCCTGTTGCATTTCATCTATAACGACGCCCTCTGGCAGGCGAAATTTCAAAGGAGGACCGATAGGGCTCTCATCAGTAAATTCCAAAATAGCCAATTTTCCGCGACGTTTCAAAGCCAACTTCAGTTTTTTCATAAATTCAATAGGTTTTGCAATTTCATGATAGGTACTCAGAAGAATGATGGTATCCATCTTTTCCGGAGGCAGTTTTGGATCATCCATATCACCAAGGACGACTACTACGTTTTTTAATCCTCTATCCACCAACGTCTTCCTTGCATAATCGATCATTTCCTGCTGTATATCTACGGCATAAATAGTCCCGAATTCTCCTACACGTTCAGATAATTTTGCGGTAAGATACCCTGAGCCAGCGCCAATATCTGCAACAACCTGCCCTCTTTTTACATCTAAGGCATTCAATACTTCATCTGGTTTCTGCCATATATCACGCCCAGGGTCTTCGAGAAGTGGTATTTTGGAAGGGCTGAAGAGTGTGCCTGGGCGTTCACGCCCGATCTTTTCTGGAGCGCCAATAGCTACACAGAAACATCCTGTTACTGCAAAGATAAGAAGCCATTTAGCATACCTATACTGATTCAACATGTTTTCAGTGTAGAGACTTATTGTTTTGAATGCAACAACTTTTTGATGTACCTAAGCGTGGCTTAATGGCGTTTTCGCTCTGGCCCGGAAATGAAACTTAAGGGGAACCTCGGAAAAAGGCAGTTTGTTGCGAAGCTGGTTGGAAAGATATCGTTCATAATCACTATCAAAAAGTTTGGGGTCGTTAACAAAAAGGACAAAGGTTGGCGGAGCAACTCCCACCTGAGTGGTATAATAAATTCTTGGGGACTTAGCCCGTGTCCGTGTTGGCCGATGCAAAGCAAGGGCTTCTTCCAGCGTTTGATTTAATTCAGACGTTGTAACCCGGGTGTGAGCCTGTTCATAAAGTTCTGAAGCCAAGTGTATCATTTCCATCACGTGTACGTTATTCCTGGCGCTGATAAAAGAGATGGGCGTAAAGGAGAGCCCCGGCAGACATTTATAGATGTAGTCATTAAATTTCTGAGTTTCCACTCCGGAGACCAGATCCCATTTATTAATCACGAGGATACACGGTTTGTATTCGGAGACGATATAATCACCCAGTTTTTTATCCACCTCGGACACATTTAGTGTTGCATCAATAAGAAACAATACCACATCAGCCCGGCGGATCGACCTCTGAGCTCGCGCCATACTATAAAATTCGATAGAATCTTTAACCTGCCGCTTCTTCCTCAGACCCGCCGTATCAATCGCCAAGTAGGGTTTACCCTTTATTTCAAACCGCACATCCACGGAATCACGGGTAGTGCCGGGCACATCACTCACAATAACCCGCGGTTCTTTTGCCAGGGTATTAATGAGCGTTGATTTCCCTGCATTTCGTTTCCCTACAATGGCAAGTTTCAGGATCGGTTCCGGGGAAATCGAATCCAGGCACGGCGCTGGAAGGAGCGAAACGACCGTATCAAGCAATTCAGACCTCCCAAACCCTTCAATGGCCGACAGAGGAATGGGGTTCCCAAATCCCAATGCGTGAAAATCCGGCACGTGATATTCTAACTTCGGGGTATCAACCTTGTTGGCAACAAGAATCACCTTTTTCCCCAGTCGCCGTAATTTCTCTGCCACCATAATATCTAAAGGAGTTATGCCGTCACGAATATCTACAACAAACAGAACTACATCGGCTTTATGAAGTGCAATTTCTATCTGGAACTCAATCTCTTCCGTAAGACCATCGGCATCTTTTACCCCCATTCCTCCGGTGTCTATTACCTCAAGCAGGTAATCCTTGTATTGAATTTCTGCCGAGACACGATCTCTTGTCACACCACTAGTGGGTTCAACAATAGAGATTCTGCGCTTTGCAAGGCAGTTCAGCAAAGAAGATTTTCCTACATTCGGCCTGCCAACAATGGTAATAACCGGAATAGTCATCATTAAAAAAACGGTATTTTATCTCATGCACCTATGGTTTTATTTCGTTGTCAGGAGAAAGATTTTCCTGCCTGTCTTTACTCGAAGACGAATCATCGTCTCTCTTTTCAGCCCTTCCTGCAATTTCCGTTTTCTGTTCACCCTCTTCCAGATAAACATCAGAAACATCAGTGCTATCAATCTCTTTTCGCAATAGAAAATAGACAATCGTCTTTGCAGAAAACATATAGGTGGTAAGGAAACTCCAAACGGCCATTTTAATCAAAAAGATATAAACGACAAGCATGCATGCAAGAAATTTCAATGACCAGCGATCAAGGGAAACTGCAGCAGTTTTTACTTCCGGAGAAGTTGCACTGCAAAACCCAAGGCACGCAATATTGCACTTTTGCAAGATGAGGGATTGAATCAAAGAAAATTTCTCACCCATCCCTGCCCCTACGGTAAAGAAGGACAGGCGTATCATGAACCACGCAACAAATGCAATTACAAAGAAACAAGCGAGTCCATACAGCACATTTATCACGCAGTATACAAGAAATTGCCTGGGACGGGAAAGGACATAACTATAGGCACGGCTCATTGCATCGAAGGCATCAGATCCTTCGGCACTAATCGTGGGAAACATAAAACACAATCCCAGCGCACCGATTACACCAACAAAGACCATGAGAAACCCGGATATCAAGGCAAACGGAAAGCCTAAAGCAACCACGACTTCACCTATGACAGGAATCCGCCCTATTAGGCCACCGACCACATTACATAAAGCAAAGAAGAAAACACCAATTACCGGCACCAAGGGTGACCAAAAATAAGACCATATCTTTTTTCGGGCAAATTTCAGGGCATCAGACAACCGGACACTTTCATCTTTGGCATAATCCAGAGCGGCAATTCGTGTAATTGCCCCGCCCACCAATGACCAAATCATCAGAAGACCTAAAATGAGCACACCGAAAACGAAAACTTCCGCAAAATCCAATGGTATAATTGCCGAGAAAGCACTACTCACCATGAACGGAATGCTTTCTTTGACGGAAGAGAGGACAAGTTTTACAAAGATAGCAGGGGATGCATCAATCATTTTTACTGCAGAAAAAAAAGTAACTACCACGGTGCACCATGCCAGACTGATCAAAAGGCCTGCGTATCCAAGAAACATTTTCTTGGGATCAAAAGCCATTTTAAAGGCTCGAAAAATATCACGCCAGTCATTTCTTACCGTTTTTGTCTCTTTCATCTCCCCCTCCCTCCTTTTTCTCTAATTGCCCCGATACTTCCGTGTTTACCGTTTCCACAATGCGATACGCTTCATCCAACCATGCGCCAAGATCAACCATCTTACATCGTTCACTGCAAAAAGGAAACGTCGGCACATCTTTTACCATGTGGTAGTAAATCTCTCTTTTACAGTGAGGACAATGAATTTTTTGCATATCGTATTTCTCTCTCGCTATTTTTTTTCTGTTGCTTTTGTTTCCGATTTTTCAGACTTGGCATCCTTGACCGGTTCGGTTTCTTTTTTCGCTTTTGACTTATATTCCTCACTCCGGTAATCTGTCTGATAAAAACCTGATCCTTTAAAAATAACAGCTCCACCAGCCCCGATCGCCCGTTCTGCCTTTAATTTTCCGCAGGCAGGGCACTTTTTTACGGGATTTTCTTTAATATGTTGAAACAGCTCAAATGAATGGCCACAGGCATTACATCTATAATCATATGTTGGCATATCTCTCCCTCGTCAATTATCGCACTAGTAGAAGAAATTGGCAGGGTCAACCACTCCGGTTGACCGGATTAAAGTTGACAAATGGATATAAGAAAGGCACAGCGCCTGTCTTATAATTACCGTGTCAAATACGCACAAATAAAATGAAATTTTCTATGTAATCCAGTTCTATACCACGAAGAATATCCTTGATCATTTCGTGTCTTTCTTATTTTCACCCGCGAAATTCTTTAAAAAAGACCCTTCATTTTTTCAGAAAATTTTTTTTGCCTGGGAGAAACATTTTTCTTCTCTAGTTCTGCAAATTCACGCAACAACTCTTCCTGTCGCTGAGTCATCTTCGTAGGCACTTCTACAATTACCTGCACCAACAGATTCCCCTTGCCATAACCATGCAAATTTGGAAACCCTTCTCCCCGGATCGGAACGACCTCATTGTTTTGTGTCCCCCTTGGGATCTTGACCTGAATAATATTACTGGTAAGGGTCGGCACATCAATGGTGCAACCTAACGCTGCCTGCGCAAAAGGGACTGGCACCTCGCACACAACGTCATCACCCTGCCGTTTGAAAATCGAATGGGGTTTAACATGAATATCACAATACAAATCTCCAGACGGAGCTCCGTTTTCACCCGGCTCCCCTTGCCCTGTTAGCCTCAGCCGCGTACTATCCTCCACTCCCGGGGGAACCTGAATAGAGATAATTGATTTTTTTGGATAACGCCCGGAACCACTGCACTTTGCACAGGGAGATTCTATTATTTTACCTGCCCCATGACATTTCGGACACGTCGTACGCAGCGTGAAAAAACCCTGGGACTGCTGCACCTCCCCTTTTCCTCTGCAATACGGGCAGGCAACGGGAGATGTTCCGGCGCGCGCACCACTTCCACGACATACATCACAGATTTCTCTTTTCGTTAACTCAATCTTTTTTTCAACACCGGTTGCAACATCTTTAAAATCAACCTCAATATCACACTTGAGACTCGCCCCTTTCCGTGCAGCTTTTCCACGGGCCCTGCCGCCTCCAAAGAAATCCTCAAAAACACTCCCGCCACCAAAAATGTCCCCAAAGGCATCAAAAATATCTTCAAAGGTGCTATATCCGCGGGTTTCAGTGCCCCTCAGTCCATCCATCCCGAATTGATCATACTTACGCTTCTTATCAGAATCACCAAGTATGCCGTAAGCCTCTGCGGCCTTTTTAAAGATCTGCTCAGCTTCTTTATTTCCGGGATTTCGATCCGGATGGTACTTTAAGGCAATCTTCCGGTACGCCTTTTTTATCTCTTCCCCGCTTGCGTTTCTGTCAACACCCAGGATTTTGTATAAATCTTCTTCCATGGTTTATTAAATAAGTCGCTATTTCATAAAGAGATGCTATCAGACATGAAACATGAATAGAATAACAAATTATAGTACATACAACTCCATAAAATCAAGATGTTTTACGATTCATTCCCAAAAACCAACAATGACGATCTTTATCGTCATTTCTCAAGGCACGTGTAAATGTATAAAAGTAAAAAGGCTACGTAACGCAGCCTTTTTACTTTTCTGAAAGTCTCACTTGTTCATGAACACCCGATTAATGGATACTGCCCGCAATCTCCTTTTCTTCCTCATCTTCCTTTAATTCGGTAATAATGGTTTCTGTAGTCAGCAAGAGTCCGGCAACGCTGGCAGCGTTCTGTAAAGCGACACGCGATACCTTTGCCGGATCCACGATACCTGCACCGAGCATATCCACATGCTTTCCTGTATTGGCGTCGTATCCCATATTGGTCGATAGCTCTTTTACTTCTTCAACAACCACAGAACCATCAACGCCCGAATTTGACGCAATCTGACGCAAAGGCGCCTCGAGCGCCTTTGCAATGATGTCTACGCCAACTTTTTCATCTCCTTTGAATTTCTTCCGTGCTTCATCAAGAGCCGGTTTTGCCCGGACAAAGGCTACGCCGCCACCGGGGACAATGCCTTCTTCAACAGCAGCCCTGGTCGCATGCAACGCATCTTCCACGCGTGCCTTCTTCTCATTCATCTCTGCCTCGGTAGCAGCTCCCACATGAATGACTGCAACCCCACCCGCCAGCTTTGCAAGCCTCTCGCTTAATTTTTCTTTATCATAGTTAGAGGTGGTCTGTTCTATCTGGTTTTTGATTTGAGCAATTCTGGCCTGCAAATCAGCCTTCTTGCCGGAACCCTGGATAATCGTTGTATTATCCTTATCAATGGTAATCCTCTTCGCTCGGCCAAGGTCATCAATTCCAACGCTTTCCAATTTTATCCCTAAATCCTCGGTAATGGCACGTCCCTTGGTCAGTATGGCAATATCTTCCAACATTGCTTTCCGTCTGTCTCCAAAACCTGGGGCTTTTACCGCTGCACAACTTAACACACCACGGAGCTTGTTGACTACCAGGGTCGCCAATGCCTCGCCTTCTACATCCTCGGAAATAATCAACAACGGCTTCCCGCTCGTGGCAATCTTTTCCAGCAAGGGAAGGATGTCCTTCATGCTGGATATCTTCTTTTCATAAATTAATATAAAGGCATCCTCCAAAACGACCTCCATATTTTGTGCATCCGTAATAAAGTACGGAGAAAGATACCCCTTGTCAAATTGCATGCCTTCAACAACAGTCAGCGTAGTCTCTATTCCCTTGGCTTCTTCTACTGTAATCACCCCGTCTTTACCAACCTTATCCATTGCGTCAGCCAACAGGTTGCCAATCGATGCATCATTGTTAGCGGAAATGGTTCCCACCTGCCCAATTTCAGCGCGTCCTTTCACGGGTTTACTCAACTTCTTTAGTTCTGCAACAACAATTTCCACGGCCTTATCAATACCCCGCTTGATTGCCATCGGGTTTGCTCCTGCTGTCACATTTTTTAACCCTTCGTTAAAGATAGCCGCTGCAAAAATAGTCGCTGTGGTTGTACCGTCTCCTGCAACATCGCTGGTTTTGGTTGCAACCTCGCAAACCATTTTCGCCCCCATATTTTCAAAGGGATTTTTCAACTCAATTTCCTTTGCTACAGTAACACCATCTTTGGTAACTGAAGGCGCACCGAATCCTTTTTCAAGAATTACATTCCTTCCTGTAGGGCCCATAGTTACCCCAACGGTATCTGCTAACTGCTTTATCCCTTTTTGGAGCAATTTTCTGGCATCTTCATCATACAGTAATTGCTTTGCCGCCATTTTATAACCCCCAAAAAATTTCATCTTTCCGAACCCTAAAATCCAACCAGCGTTACTCGATTTTCGCCAGAATGTCACTTTCTCTCATAACCAGATATTCCTTGCCGTCCACCGTAACTTCGGTTCCGGCGTATTTCCCATAAAGGACTTTGTCTCCCTTTTTCACCAGAAGTTCTGCCCTTTTTCCATTTTCTAAAAGCTTCCCGTCGCCAACCGCTATAATCTTCCCCTTCATGGGCTTTTCCTTAGCCGTGTCAGGCAAAACAATTCCTCCGGCTGTTTTTTCTTCGGCTTCCATGGGTTCAATAACTACCCTATCATCTAATGGTCTGATCATTTTTCCTCTTTACCTCCTCATGAAAATAAGAATTGAACTATTGAAATTATCAAAATCTCACCTTGCTTTATTTCAGCGATTACATTCCCATACCACCCATACCACCCATACCTCCCATACCTCCCATGCCACCCATACCGCCCATACCACCCATACCTCCCATGCCACCCATACCTCCCGGCATCTTCTCGTCTCCCTTTTTAGGAATATCGGTAATGATGCATTCGGTAGTGAGGAGGATACCGGCAATACTCACGGCATTCTGCAAGGCACTCCGCGCCACTTTCGTCGGGTCTACAACACCAGCATCAATAAGATTGCAGTAGGTTTCTTTCTCGGCGTCATAACCAAATGCTTTATCTTTAGACTCCAATATCTTCCGTACGACCACCGATCCCTCCATGCCTGCATTCTTAAATATCTGCTTTGCGGGTGCCAACAGGGCATTCCTTACCATAGCAACACCCATAGCTTCATCACCCTTCAGCTTGAGGTCATCCAATACATCCGCAGCCCTTAACAGCGCAACACCGCCACCAGGAAGAATGCCTTCTTCAACGGCAGCCCTCGTGGCATGCAGTGCATCTTCCACCCTGGCCTTCTTTTCCTTCATCTCACTTTCCGTAGCCGCACCTACAAATATCTGCGCAACACCTCCGGCAAGCTTTGCAAGACGCTCCTGCAGCTTTTCTCTATCATAATCAGATGTCGTCACATCAACCTCGTTACGGATTTGCTTAATGCGGCCCGATATTGAATCAGTGCTGCCTGCCCCTTGAATGATCGTCGTGTTATCGGCATCAATAGTAACCTTCTTTGCCCGTCCCAGGTCGCGGATATCTATACTTTCCAACTGAATGCCCAAGTCCTTAAATATCGGCTTTCCAGCGGTAAGAACGGCAATGTCATCCAGCATTGCTTTTCTGCGGTCACCATACCCGGGAGCTTTCACCGCAGCACAACTCAGCGTGCCGCGAAGCTTGTTGACCACCAGGGTCGCCAATGCCTCGCCTTCGACATCTTCAGCAATAATAAAGAGTGGCTTTCCGGTCTTTGCTATCTTTTCCAGAAGCGGGACGAGTCCTTTGATAGCAGATATCTTTTCCTCAAAGATCAGAATGTAAGGGTCTTTGAATTCAACCTCCATGGAATCAGGATTCGTAACAAAATGGGGAGAAAGATACCCACGATCAAATTGCATACCCTCCACAACGTCCACGTTAGTATCAAGACCCTTCCCTTCATCCACCGTAATAACACCATCCTTCCCCACCTTATCCATTGCATCAGCAATCATTTTGCCAATCTCCGGATCATTGTTCGCAGCGATGGAGCCAATGCTTGATATCTCTGCCTGGTTCTTGATTTTTTTACTCATCTCTTTGAGTTTTTCTACAACCTTGTCTAACGCCTTGCGCATCCCCCTATTGAGCGACATGGGGTCGGCCCCGGCAGTCACGCACCTAAGCCCTTCCAGGAATATAGCTTCAGTAAGAACCGTAGCCGTAGTGGTGCCATCACCCGCAACGTCGCTGGTTTTTGATGCAGCTTCCCGCACCAACCTGGCCCCTAAATTTTCATAAGGATCTTTTAATTCAATCTCCTCAGCCACCGACACACCATCCTTCGTTATGGTGGGACTCCCGTATCCTTTATCTAACACAGCATTCCTTCCCCTGGGGCCCAGGGTAACCTTGACCGCCTTGGCAAGTTTTGTAACGCCTCGTGCAATAGCCGCTCTTGCATCTTCATTAAAGGATAGCTGCTTTGCCATTGAGTACCTCCTTTCAATACCTTAGGTTTTTATCAGATCTACAATAAAATTCAAACGTTAAAAATCTATCGATTAACGAAACTTAGCAAATACAATGCCCTGACAAACACACAAAAAAATAGCAATACCAACTATTGTTACTACAATGACTTATAATAATCACAAACAAAACCAAACACACGTCTTCTATGATAAAGATGCCATTGTGACAGCAGAAAAATTTCAACACAAACTACATCTGTCAGTATGGCAGGACACCAATAATTCTTTTGCTGTAAAAAATTACCTTCCATTTTTCATGCTTGACTTTTCAATGATTTATGACATAGTATTGAGCACCCAAAATTATTTTCACTAAAACGTATCCCTATAAACATATAGTTGTCTATGCTACAAACAAACCACGCAACAACATTGTTCTAAACTCAGGCAAGTACCAGGCCATAAGATCTGCACATGGAGAAGCGCACAAAAACAAACCGGACTCTATGAAAAAGGGCAACGATACGATTAACCATCAGTCGTGCAATGAAGCTATATTGCCTGAGACACCAGAACGTTTAAATCCGGACGAAATCACCTGGGAGATAAGAACAAAGATTGTTGGAAGTTCGGTAATAACTTACGAACAAACAACTTCAACTATGGACATTGCCAAGAGAATTGCACGTACAGGTTTTAAAAATGGGACCGTAATTTTTGCTGAGGAGCAAACACAGGGAAAAGGGCGTTCCGGCCATTCATGGTTCTGCCCCAGATATAAGGGTTTACTTTTTACCCTCTTGTTGCGGCACAACATATCGCCCGATCATCTCTGTTTATTCATAGGCACAATAGCCGTTTCGATCGCAGAAACCATACGCGAAACATTGCGGCTTCCTGCTGAAATCAAATGGCCCAACGATATTCTGATCGGCGGAAAAAAGGTTGGAGGCGTATTAGTAGAATTGGAAAAGGGACTTAAAAACCAATCGGTATTTCTGGTTGGGATTGGACTTAATGTTAACACTTCCGAAAAAGACCTGCCGAAACAAACCCATCTGCCGGCAACCTCGCTGGCCATAGAAAACCACAGCCTTATAGATCGGATCTCCCTTGCCAAGGCGCTGCTTCAGGATATTGACAAGTGGTTTTCCATACTAAAAGACGAGCATTTTGGATACATTACAGAGCGATGGAAGAATCTTTGCATTAACGTTGGCGAAACGTTAACCATAAAAGACGGTGATACCGAATACACGGGCAAGGTCATTGATATCTCAAATAACGGCGGTTTGATGCTGAAGCTGGGTAACGGTCAGATAAAGATATTCCGTGGCGAACATGCCACAATCAAATCCTAATGCTACTTCGAGCGCAAGGCCCTTTCTATAGCAAAAAGCCGCGCTTCAATTTTACTCGTACGCTTCGAGAGATCGTTGTATACAAAATATCCCAAGATTAGCAATAGGGCGGTATAAGCAACAATGATGTAGGTGGTAGTCCGTTCCGCCGGCACAGAGAAAGGCATACGATGTATTTCAGGTTCATTTCTCCGAATCGGCTGTACGCGCATGGACGCTGGTATTGTCGGCTCAACATACGCCCTGGACTCTTTAAATACGCCTTCGGTAGCAGGTATCGATTTTGTCTTTTCTGCGGATGGTTTCTCGTATAGTCGTCCGATCACAACCTTTTGCTTTGAAGCCGAAGCGCTGTCGGCTCTATTCTCCCTTGTATCAGCAGGCTGCGCCTGTTTCTGGATATGTGGAGGCTTATCATCTTTTGCCGGACAGGGGATTTGTTGTTTCTCTGTTATCCTGGGGACGGACGGTTGGTCACTTCTTGTGGTATTTTGATCTGCCGCGTTCACGTCTCCCAAAGAAACTGATTTTTTACTCTCTTTTGCCACCTTCATCCAATTCAATGGATCGTGGCCAAGCGCGCTATCCTTTCCCATGTCTCCTCCAAACCAACACCATGCCGATTATAAGAATCGGCATAAACGGGAAATAAACCCCCTGCAAATTACCCATGAAATTCAAGAACATAAACCAGCGTTTAGCCAGACAAGGCGCCAGTGGTTCGTTATGCGCAACCATTTCTTAACTCAAACCACCTTCTTGCCATTTTCCTGTTGCAGCACTTCCCTGGCCAGGGCTATATAGTCTTCAGAACCATGAGAACCAGGTGCATAAGAGATAATTGGCTTGCCATGACTTGGCGATTCCGAGAGTTTTACGTTTTTCCTAATAATCGTGCTGAATGCCTTATCTCCAAGCGGCGGATATTCTTTTACCTTTTCAATAACCTCGTTGCAAAGCCGGGCACGGCTGGTATACATACAAAAAATGATCCCAGTAATCTCCAATTGATTATTGAGTCTCTTGCGAACAACTTCATACGTATCTAACAATTTACTTACCCCTTGCAATGCAAAGAATTCGGTCTGCAAAGGAATAAAAAGTTCCTGGACAAAGGTCAGAACATTAAGCGTTAATAAACCAAGGGAAGGCGGACAATCAACAAGAACATAATCATACCGATCAAGGACATTACCTAAATATTCCTTGAGTACCGTCTCTCTCCCTACAATTCCAACCAACTCAATTTCTGCACCAGAGAGTTCTATATTGGAGGGAATAATATCCAAACCCAGCACCGTGGTATGCAAAATCACCTCTTCCGGTTTGCACTCTCCCATAATGAGATGATACACTGAGTGTTTTAAATTATGAATATCCACGCCGAGATGCACACTCAAATTGGCTTGCGGGTCCATATCAATAGTCAACACCTTTTTCCCCAGCATTGCAAGACAGGCACCCAGGTTTGCAGTTGTGGTGGTTTTCCCTACGCCTCCCTTCTGGTTAAGCAGTGCAATACTTCTCATTCCGTACATCCTCCTATCTAAAGGTAGGTCTTGTAAACGGCATAAACATAAGAGATTTGTAACAATTTAGTTTTTTGAAAAATTCCAATAATGGCGATGTTTGCCGCGCAGTGTAGGGGCGAAGCATTTGCTATAATTGGTATACATGCATTCATACCCAAACTGGCAAATGCTTCGCCCCTACTCTTTCAAAAAACTGAATTGTTACAGAGATTTATTGTTATTCTGAAAAAGAATTCAGATCGGTGCAAGCATTATAGAAGCAAAGTCCCAGTAAGTTTAGCATTTTCCATGGGAATTTCAAGCTATAAATTTAACATCATCGACGACTTATCCATTTTTGTGGCTTCTGAAAATCTCCTCGGCTTCATGGTATTTTTTTGCCATTGCTGCTTCGTTCTGTTTTAAGGTATACATACGGCTTATAATCTTTGACATTAGCTCGGTTGTTAAAATCGCCTGCTCACGGGCAATCTTCAAAATTGGTCTTGGTATAGTCGGTGTTTTTTTAACAGCATCCCAGAGAATGCGGGCATCGACATGAAACTGTGAAGCAATGTCATACACACTGAATTTTGAACGGAGTGGGTTGGAAATTGTTACGCAATGCGCTCCGATGACGCTTTTTTCGTCCAAGCAAAGTGGCATTGAAAGCATCGTTAAACCACCTGGACATACGTCTTCAAAGGGTTTTTTGGATTGAATGGCGTTTTTTGCCATCTCGCGGCTGTAAGACAGGCACAAATCCTTCCGTCCGCTGACAAGCCGAAGGGTTTTGCAATAGGAAGAGGCATTAACTTCGCCTACCACCTCTCCATCAACATCATATACTATGTCGCTGGTGTTCAAGATGCTCATCAAATAGAGCTGAATGGGTGAAATGAGTTCTTTTTCGAAATCAATCTTCAATCGTCTAATCGGTTCCATCCTGGCTTTTCCTGATAAATATTTTTCTCCGCCTTGTTGAAATGCGCCAAGGGGTTTTCCATGCAGTATATATACACTAATCGGCACGTATTTTCAACAAAACTTGCAAGTTTTGTTGTTGGCTGTACGCCAAGCCATCCTTGGCAAGCGGCTGTGGAAATTGGAGTTGTAAAATTTTTCGGATGAAACGGGGCTTTTTTCCGCCTGTCACTTCCCGCCCGGCACAAGCAAGCGGAAAAAGGTTGAACACAGGTTGTTCTCTTTCCAATCCTCGAATTGGCGCGGTGAGCCGCTTCGAGATTACGAGACAATCGTAATCTTGATCGATTGCATAACGACCGCCAATGGACCCATGGTGACCCGCCGTTTGGATCGTCGGCAATACCCGACTGGAATAACATTACCCACTCCTCTATACACGAACAGAGATAATACCTTTGTCTGTTGATACTGCCTTAGCATCTGGCCAACCTAATCGATCCGGTTTTTGGTTGGATTCCTTGGTGTTTACTTTTTTGCCCTCCTTCTCCAGCATATTAAACGTAATAACAAAGAAATGGCAGGGGTTTTATCCGATCCGAAAGGGAATATGCAACTGCGTTTCGGCTTGGAAGGCCTTTAACGCCATAAAAAGCAAGGGATTCGGGAATAAGCTTAGCCTGATGAAAATCGGGTTCAGAATGACAAAATGGTGTTCCTTCTATTCCCGGACAGCCTGTCTAGCTGAAACTCCACTTGGCCATTTCGATGATGTCCGATATTCGTTTCCCGCCTTCCAAAACCACGGTAGGTTCAAAGCCGCAATGCATCATGCAGTTTTCGCAGCGCGGGTCATTGCCTTCCTGATATTTCGCCCAATCTGTGTGCTCCATGCATTCGTCGAAAGTTTTGTAATGAGTATCAGTAATAAGGTAGCACGGGCTCTTCCACCCTAAATAGTTCCTGGTCGGATTTCCCCACGGTGTACATTTCAGCGACCTCTCTCCCTTCAGAAATTTTAAATACAAGGGAGAGTTGAGTATCTTATATTTTTTAGAAATTCCGTAAATAAATCCAAATCGTTCCTGTATCTCATTCCGGCAAAGAAATACTTCGTTGTTGTTGTGCTCAAAACTAAACCCCGGAGAGACTAACATGCCATCCACGCCCAACTCTTCGAGAAACGAAAACAGTTCTTCGATTTCATCTTCGCCAGTATTTTTGAATATGGTGGTATTGGTACAGACTTTAAATCCGGCCCGTTTCGCTTCCTTGATCCCGTTAATTGCACGTTCAAAGACCCCTTTCCCGGCAATGGCATCGTGGGTACCGGCAAGCCCATCGATATGCACGTTAAGATTAAAGTACTTGCTGGGTTTTAGTTTTTTTATCGCATCCGCAAGCAAGATTCCATTCGTGCACAAATAGATGTGCCTTTTTTTATCGACAATAGCGCTGACAATCTTATCAATCTCCGGGTGCATCAGGGGTTCACCGCCAGTAACGGTAACAACAGGGGCGGGACACTCATCCACTGCCTGGACACACTCCTGTACGCTTAACATCTCCCGCATCGTTTCCTTATATTCCCGGATTCGGCCACAGCCTTCACATGCGAGATTACAGAGATGGGTAACCTCCAGCATTAACACCAGAGGGAATCTTTTCTTAGAGGAAAGCTTGTTCTTAAGCACGTATTTCGTCAGAGAAGAACTTAGTGATAATGACACCCTCATAATAGGCATCGCTCCGTTTTTATGAATAAGGGGGGAAAACACAATGTAATTGGCATAATACCTTACGTATACCAGATGCTATATCAATTATATAATACTGTCAAGGATTATTTAACGTGTCACTTCTGAAAAACATCAGATACGATTGGAATGACTGAAACCAGGTATTTTTTCATAATTGTATTGAAAATTTTTACTAAATTTGATTCCATTTACTTGTTATCCAGGATGGCGTTTCATGAAAACTTTGATATGCCTGCGGTAGCCGCAGGCTTTAGCCTGCGTAAAATAAATGAAATAACGCGCACTAAAGGTTGCGGCTACCGTAAACATTTTAATGAAACGCTGTTCTGGTGAAGAGGAAGGTTTATGATAGCGGTATTTTTTGCATTAAGTCAGGAAGTGGCGTGCCTGAAACCACACGTCAACATCTTAAAGAAGATCAGGTGCGCTCACGCTATCTTTTATCAGGCAGAGTTTTGCGGCTTCCCGATAACGCTGGTTCAGGCAGGAGTAGGAAAAAATGTATCAGAAATTATCCATCAATTATCAAAATATTTCAGCATACAGTTTATGATTTCTTCTGGTTTTGCCGGCAGTGTGAATCCCCTGGCTGGCGTAGGTGATCTGGTCATAGGAAAGCACGTCCTCTCTTCTCTGCGGGAAGTCTCGGAAGAAGATATCTGCATCGGCTCTACCCTGCCCTGTGATGCGTCAGCCGTGGAACTGGCGGTTAAATTGAGTAGTACCGACTCCCTGAGATTCCACTGCGGAGACGTCTTGTCCGTTGATAAAATAATTCGTCAGTCCTCTCTCAAAAAGCATATTGGGAAACAAACTTCTGCAATTGCTGTTGACATGGAATCTTTTGCCATAGCGGAACGGGCCAATGCCATGGGAATCCCTTTTATCGTTGTGCGTGCAATCTCGGATGGAGTGGATGAGGATATGGAAATCGGAGAAAATTTGGTAACCAAAGGGGGAGCGGTGAATATTTCTGCCACGGCGCGATATCTGTTTAATAAACCTCACCGCATCCCTTACCTGAATCGTCTTCGTAAGCAGACCAGACTGGCAACAAACACCCTATCAGCATTTTTTCCAAATTTTATTACACAAATCTATAATTCTTTGCTAGCATAATAGCTTTAAAAGGTGACCAATGACAGGCAAAACAATTGGGATTGTGATGGGCAGCGATTCTGATCTCGCTACGATGAAAGAGGCCATAAGCATACTCAAAGAATTCGAGGTAGGGTTCGATGTGAATGTCATATCCGCCCATCGATCACCGGAAAGGGCGCACGCTTATGCGGTTGAGGCGGAAAAGAAATACGACGTAATTATTGCTGGCGCTGGGGGGGCTGCGCATCTGGCCGGCGTTATCGCTAGCCTTACTCCCCTTCCTGTTATTGGTGTGCCAATGTTAACCTCAGGATTAGGCGGATTAGACTCGCTCCTCTCCATGGTACAAATGCCGTCTGGCATTCCGGTGCCAACCATGGGAATTGGAAAATCAGGAGCCGTTAATGCTGCAATATTGGCAATACAGATCATAAGCGTATCAGATCCAAAATTAAGACAAAAACTTGCCGTCTATAAAAAAAAGTTGGCGGATGAGGTTGCAAAAAAAGACAAAGCCGTGAGGACGGAATTTGGATTATGATAGTAAGAGTATTCGTAAAGGAAATGACCGACTTTATATAGTCGTCGACTAAAGAAAGTTGTCATTCCTGCGAAAGCAGGAATCCAGTATTCTCCTTTATTTTTCTAGATTCCCACTTTCGTGGGAATGACACGTTGAAAACATTTATGTGTACTTATTTATGACGTTCACTATAGTAAACGTATTAAATAAGTTGACATGTACAGGTCATTGCGAGCGACAGCGAAGCAATCTCACGATAGAGATTGCTTCGGGCTAGCGCCCTCTCAATGACAACTCTCTGTAAGCGTTTACTAGAGTATCAGAGGAAAGAAACAATTTCTTATTCGTTCAATGTAACGATAAAATCAGGGTAAATATTACGCGAGGAAAGCGAAATGCCATTACCAACCATAGAATGGGAAGGAGATATGAACGGTCGCATCCGGCTGATCGACCAGACATTACTGCCCACCGAATTAAAGTTCGTTTACTGTGAGGATCTAAAAAGCATCTGGCATGCCATCAAAACACTTATGGTAAGAGGCGCTCCGGCAATTGGCATTGCAGGCGCCATGGGCGTAGTCCTGGGCATAAAAGATATTCAGGCGAAGAGCACGGATGCCTTCCTGAAAGAACTCAAGCAGGTGACCGCCTATCTGGGGACATCCCGGCCCACGGCTGTCAATCTCTTTTGGGGACTTGCCCGTATGGAGCGCATTGCCCTGGAAAATAAGGGGAAATCTGTTCGGGAAATACAAGAGGCGCTCCTGCAGGAGGCGCTCAAGATACAAAATGAAGACAAGATTATTTGCCGGCAGATCGGAGAAAATGGTGTCAGCCTTATCAAGGACGGCAACGGTATTTTAACCCATTGCAATGCGGGGGGATTAGCCACGGCTGATTATGGGACTGCGCTGGCTGTCCTTTTCAAGGCAAAGGAACAGGGCAAACGGATTACGGTATATGCAGATGAAACACGTCCATTGCTGCAGGGTGCAAGGTTAACGGCATGGGAACTGGTTCACGCGGGAATTGACGTTACCTTGATTTGTGATAACATGGCAGGGCATGTCATGAAATTGGGAAAGGTACAGTGCGTAATTGTAGGTGCCGACCGGATAGCAGCTAACGGTGACACTGCAAATAAGATTGGCACGTACAGCGTGTCCATTCTGGCAAAGGAGCATAAAATTCCCTTTTATGTAGCAGCGCCTGTTTCAACTTTTGATTTAAACATAAAATCCGGAGGTGAGATTCCCATCGAAGAGCGTTCTGCGGAAGAGATCACCCGTGGATTTGGCAAACAAACTGCGCCTGACGGAGTAAAGGTCTTTAATCCTGCCTTTGATGTCACTCCGGCACGCAATATCACCGCCATTATTACCGAAAAGGGAGTAATTCATAACCCCTCTCGTGAGAATATACAGCGTCTCCTGGGAACATGAACATTAAATCGGGTTGGGTTTAAAAGACAAAAACCCAACGACTTTTTTACCCACCCCTGAATCCCCTCCCAAGAGAGGACTTCTCAAATTCCCCTCTTGAGAGGGGTAGGGGTGTGTAAGGCAATAACAAAAAGATTGAAATTCCTATACATTTACTCTCTTAGTTCTTATTCTTAGGAAGTCTCATGAAAATCAAAGAAAATTGTTGGTATGATGAACGGCGGGGTGCTCTGCCCATACATCGTTATATGCTATCGTTCTTTTTCAGCAGTATTTCTCTCCTTTTTGTTTTTGGCTGTGGTTCTGATCGGGTAAACATTGAATTTCAAAGCTCACGAGAAATTTACACTGACGACGAGAAAACAGACCCTGACAAGCTAAACAGAGAACTTGAATATGACATAAAAGAAGCAGAGAAACAGCGCTTACAAAAACAGCGTGCTGCGGAAGCTAAGGCAAAGGAGAAGGCAAAGGCGGAAGCGGAACGCAAAGCAGAGGCAAATCAGGGCGCGCAGGAGCCGGAAGAAGCGATACAAGCGCCAGAGACAGAACCTTCAATATCACAACCATAGATTGTGCTTTTTTTCAAGGAGAGTGCCATGTTTGGGAAAAAAATTACACCGATGTTTCTTTTGATCATTGCAGTTTTTCTGGTATTATACAGCTATGGATATTATAAAAAGCACAAGACCGTATCCTTGCTGGATGAAAAGATCAAAATGGGGAAATATAAAGATGCCCTGGCCTCTGTCCAGAAATTACAGGAATCTCCGATCATTCGTATCGTATCGAAATTAGAGAAAGACGATTCAACGATCTCTTATAATAAAGGCGTAGTGTATGCCCTTATGGAAAACAAGAAAAAGGCAAGCGCCGAATTTCGAAAGGCGATGGAAACGAACGACTCTTTATTAAGGGCACGGGCAATTTATAATACGGCAAACCTCATCGCAACCGACATGGATTTTTCTACTGCCGCCATGCAATATGCCGAGGTATTGAAGATTGACCCCAACGATTTCCAGGCAAAAAAAAATTTAGAACGGATGAGGCTGGGCGAGCAGCAGTTTAATACGATGTTTAGCCCTGAACAACAGGAGCGGGAAGACAGGATTGAGGCATTAAAACTCCTGCCCTGGGGCACGAAATACAAATATAGCGGAGAACAAAAGATCCGGTGGTAATTCCTTGCTGAGAGCATGAAAGTCATGGAGTATCCTGGTAGTAACCAAGCACAGAAATAATAGGGGTCAGGGGTCAGAAACCCGACACCCGACCCCCGACCCCTTTAAAACAACAAAATGACAAGACACAATATCTTTTAACATGTTATTTTTCAACTATGAAGATTATAGAATCATTGTTTATGCACTTGCTGGTCTGATTTTTCTCCTCTATCTATTCCTCTGCTGGAGAAAAGCTGCATGGTTAAAGGCCTTTGGCCAGCGAAGTTTACTTAACAGATTCAGCAGAATCCCCACCACATACCGAAACCTCTTAAAAGGCGCTTGTATGAGCGCAGCGTGTTGCGCCTTGGGGTTAGTTGTTTTGCAACCGAAATGGCAGACAAGCCGGGATCACTACGAAAAAGAAGGTTTGGAGATCGTCTTTGTGCTGGATGTCTCCATCAGCATGCTTGCTGAAGATGTAAAACCCAACCGATTACAACGGGCAAAGATGGAAATATCTCATCTTGTGCACCGATTGGAAGGAGACCGTGTCGGTTTGGTCGTATTTGCCGCCCGCGCATTTTCTCTTCTCCCTTATCCGACCAATGACTACGAAAGAGTCTTTCTCCGTGTCCTGAATATGATCAATGAAAATTACGTACGCTTTGTACCTTACGGAACGAACATCGGCAATGCATTTATCCTGGCAATGAACAGCTTTGGCACGGAAAACACAAAGAAGGTAATGATCCTCCTCACCGACGGTGAGGAACAAATCATCACCCGCAGCCAGGTGGCTGAGGCCGTAAAACTGCTGTTGGAGAGGAGAGATATCGCTATTTATGTAGTTGGAATCGGAGATCCCAAGGATGCCTCGCCCATACCCAAAAGAGACCGTGAAGGGAACATATCAGGATATGAAATTACAGAGGAAGGGGAAACGGTTTATACCAAGCCTAACCCGGCATTTCTAAGTGAAATTGCAGAGGTGGTAGGCGGAACCTATCAGCACGATGCCACGGGTAACGAGCTCAGGCATATCTTTGAGCAGGTGCTTGAGAAACACAAGAATATCGTGGGGATTAAGAAGAAAACGATTATTAAAGATGTTTATCAGTATTTTGTAGGCAGTGCACTCGCATTGCTTGCACTCTATTTTATTTTATGACTTCCGGTGTAACGATTGAGCTCTTTGAAAAAGGCAGCGCCGATCCCTCCTGCCTGACGGCAGACAGATGTGGCAGTCTTGTGCGAGGGATATCCACCCCCTAAACCCCCGCCAGCGGGGGACATTTCCACATTACGCATTCTATTTTATCCGGATTAAATTCAAAGGTGCAGATTTTTCAAAGAGTTAAATCGTTACGAAACCACAAATAAAGGGGGGAAAGGAATATAAATTCCCTCCTCCATTAGTAATTGGGATGAAGAGGGTTGTTTGTGTTGAACATTTACTGCTTATCTTAAAAAATCGATGAAGAAGGTTGGAATGAATACAAAACATATCGAAAAGATTACGGAAGAACTCCGTTTGACATCAAAACACGTGATGGCAACTGCTGCACTCCTTGAGGAAGGCGCTACCGTACCCTTCATCGCCCGGTACAGAAAGGAGGTCACCGGGTCAATGGATGAAGTTGCTATTACAACGATCCGAGATCGGCTTGATCAGCTTGGAGAATTGGATAAACGGCGTGAGGCGATTCTGAAATCTCTGGAGGAGCGGGGACAACTTACCGACGAACTAAAGGTGAATGTCCTTGCAGCCGAGACAATGGTAATTCTGGAGGATATCTATTTGCCCTATCGTCCAAAACGCCGCACCCGGGCAACTATTGCCAGAGAAAAGGGGCTAGAGCCTTTGGCCCGGCTCATTTTCAACCAGGATAATATCGATCCTCTTGCTGAGGCCGGAGCATTTGTGAATGCAGAGAAAGGGGTCGATTCCGCTGAAGATGCCCTTGGAGGTGCCCGCGATATTATTGCCGAATGGATCAGCGAAGACCTTACTGCCAGAGCAAGGATTCGTGACCTCTTTATGGTAAAAGGGGTCTTCAGGACAAGAGTAATTTCAGGCAAGGAAGAAGACGGACTGAAGTATAAGGATTATTTTGAGTGGGAAGAGCCGGTATCAACTGCTCCGTCCCATAGAATTTTAGCGATGAGACGCGGAGAAAAGGAGGGATTCCTGAGCCTGCGCATTGTTCCTCCTGAGGAAGAAGCCCTCGCCCTCCTTGAATCGCTCTTTGTAAAAGGAGACGGAGCATCTTCCCTGCAAGTCAGGATGGCAACTCACGACAGCTACAAACGGCTC
>CAZBCT010000050.1:0-20998 GCA_964490485.1 uncultured Candidatus Brocadia sp.
GCGATTCTTACCAAAAAATGACCTCTTTTTGCCGCGAATTGCGAAAGTCGGGTTAGAAGTTTGGTTTTTAGTTTATGCGTTGGCTCTATAATCATGACCTCCTTTCAGGATTTGAAAATTGCAAAGACATGTTTTGAATCTGCCTCTCTCTGTATATTCGTCCTGATACAGCCAATAAAACAAGGCTTTCTATTGAGATTTTTCAAAATACTAAATTGTTACAATTATTTCACCTTTCAGAAATTCAACTTTCATTTCGGAAAAATTTTTTTATACTGATGTATTATGAAAATTGAAATGAGCAGCATTTGTTTTCACCATAACGAAATTCTTCCTAAGATCAAACGATGCAGGGATATCATTGAATCGCAAGGATTTGAATTTGGCATACAGTTACATAATTCGATCACAAACGATCTGTACGATACCATCAAAGGCCTTGATGTTCCGCTCACCATTCATGCCCCCGTATCTTCAGACTATTTTATCAATCTGGCAAATAATGATTTTCAAACGGTGCTGGCATCATTCCAAAACACCGCACACGTTATGCAGTCTTTGAAGAGCAATGTGGCATTATTTCATGGATTTTTTATGACGCAAAGACCTATCAAAAACGATCCCGCCCATTACAACAAGGTACTGCGTGATGCTATTGACAAGAAATACCTGCTCCATAATACACGAGTCATGGATCCAAAATTCCTGGAAACGGAAGAGTTCAAAAAGTATCAACATACTGTAAAAACTCATATGAAACAACTTAGGGAACGGTATCCATCCTACACCCTCTGCATGGAAAACGATTTTCCCGGCATAGGAAACGGCAACCAGACACCAGAACATATGACACACCTTGATTGCCCCATCTGGCTTGATACTGGTCACCTCTGGGCTTCCGCCATTTTAAATAAATTTGATTTTTATCATGGCCTGGAATCGGTTTGTAAAAACTGTCAGATAATTGGTGTGCATCTGAATACCAACAGAACCCCGCTCACCTGGAATCTGAAATACCCGGATGGCGACACGCATTCACATTTCTCTAACAAATATGATATGAATATGGACAAAGTTATCTCAATTCTTAAAAAGAATCATATTAAGCACTTTACCATTGAAATCATAGATGGAAATATGGATGATATAAATTTTTTCATTGAAACGTACCATTCTATCAGTCAATAAACTTGACAAAATAAAATTTAAAGGTATGATCTTGTACTAAGAATTGCCATGCACTGCACTTCAAACATCGCAATTATGAGGATTCTTCAAAAAATGAAACCGTCATTTATACCTTTGATCATAGCGGAGCAAGTATCCACGGGATCTTGAATTCTTACCTTGAAACCTTTTCATAGAATCCTGATTGCTTCGGCGATCGCTATTTTTACTTTTTTAGTTATTATGGGACCACTAACATACAGAACCCTTGTTCCCTCATTTCGAAACGAGTTCATTAATCATTTAATTTCCGTCCGTGAAATTAAAAAATTGCAAATTCAAAATTTTTTCCATGAAAGATACGGAGATATCCATGTCCTGTCGAAAAATCCCATCGTTGTTCAAAGCCTGCCACGGTTCTCAAATGCCTTTAAATCAGGCGGTTTCGACAACTCTGAATACAAACAAGTAGACACCTATTTTGGACCTCTGCTTGAACACTTCCTCAGACAATATAGTTATAATAACATATTCTTAGTAGATACCGACGGGAATGTCGTCTTCGGAGTGAAAAGAGACGAATATCTTGGGACTAATCTATATAGCGGTGATTATAGTTCGTTTACCATTGGTGAAGTATTTAAGGAAGGGTTGAACAATGTAAAATTCTCTGATTTAACCTGGTGCGAAGAGACAAAAGATTTTATACTCATTGGCTGTGCACCGGTATATGACGTTACCAATAAGCTTCTAGGTGCCGTTGTTGCTGAAATTCCTTACTCTTCTATTGATGTCTTCATATCCCAGAAGGATGGACTGGGAGAGACCGGTGAGATTTACATCGTAGGTGATGACTATTTTATGAGATCGAAATCGAGATTTTTGACCCAAAATACCATTCTAAAACTGGAAATCAATACAAAGGGCGTGCAAGACGCACTTCGTGGAAACACGGATGTCAAAATTGTCAAGGACTATCGAAATATTCCCGTCCTGAGCGCCTATACCCCACTCGATAATCTGAAAGATGTTACCTGGGTACTCTTGGTAAAGATTGATGTAAAAGAGGCATTTTACCCTATCATCGCCATTAAAACTGATTTGATTATTATTGGTGCTATCATTGGAAGCATTACGGGTATCTATCTCTATTTCACCATCAGAAGACGTGCAAGAAATATTCCTTTAACACATTCATAGGATAGAGATATATGGGATATTCCCGAAATTGAACAATTTCATTGCAGGCAAGCTTGATATTAGCTCTGTCTATCTCGTTTTTTTTCTCTTGAAGTTCCGTACCTATATGAACAAGATTTAATCTGTTCAATTCTCCGATCCGATCAAAATAACGCCTTTTTTCGTCACGATTACTAACAACCATCATCTCTACCAGTTTCTGTTTTTCTTTAACGCGATGGATAAATTCCTCATCATTACGGCTCTCTCCCGATGCATACCGCTCAGGATTGTAACTCATATCCTTTAGTTCATGACGAAGGACTTGAACCGTACTCGCATTTACATCAAATGTATCAAATGGCAAAAACAGGGTAGCAGAGATCGTGACAAAAGACGGCGGATCAATCCCAAAAAATTCCCTGACAATTTCATCGGTAATGGTATCGTATTTTGCCCCTCCAATCCCATGAATAAATAGATCCGAAAAGAAGAGACGTGAAAACATAGTTGCGGTAATTGCCCGCGGACGCAGCTTAATACGAGCATGTTTCAATTCCCTTAATTTAATTCTATTTGCCAGAAAACTTTCACCCTTTTTAAACGTTAGAAAATCTTCCACTTCGTCAGTAAGTCTTACAGACGCTCCTTCTCTTCTTAGATAACACCTCCCTCTCCGCCCCCCTGCTTTCCATATCCAAAACGGCAGTTCAACCACATCCCCCGCAATCTTCAAGTCCGGAAGCGGATTTGCTTTTGAACGAATCTTGTGGACAACCCGGTACTCGGCTAATTTTTCATTGTAGATTTTAGCAAACCGTTCCGCTTCAGAAACAAGATGTAGCAAAAAATGATAAAAACCATCGGTATTGCTCATCCAGGAAACGGGAATTTCAAGATTGCTTATACCAAAGTCTGCCTCTAAGGAACACCGTGCGGCACTTAATAAATCCACCATATCGGTACAGCCCCTCTGATAGCACCGCACCACGCAGTTCGTAAAATTCTCAAACGAGGACTGCATCGATTCCATCGTGATTTTTATCTCATCATTCAGCACATTTTTCTTAAACATATTGAGAACTTCTTCCCGAAACCGGAGGATTCTTTCAACATTATCAAAAACGACCTCTTCATACGCAACATCATCCATGCCCTCTATCAATGCCAGCTTCCGGATACTTGCCGGTATTTCTGACAAAACCGGCATGTGCATGAAACCCATCTTGCAGGCATCGTTATCTACAATCATATTTACCCCAATACCGCCCATCTTACTGGCTAAATATTGTATGAGATGATTCTTAACCCATATCCCAGGATAGTAAAAAACCGGTTCGTGTCCGGTTTGAATAATCGGAATATCCTTGATCGCACCGGAATCCAGCTCTTGCCCCTTCATGAATAACATTTCTGGTGCTCTATGCTGAGAAACCTCTTCCCAGTTGCCATTCCGCACATAACGGCTCGCAGCAAGTTGATTTTTTTGATTCAGGGATCGAATCCCTTCCGTATATCTAATCGCAATACGCAACACCTCCCCCCGTGTCTTCTCTCTTAACACCGACAAGGGTATGCCGTTGATTTCAGCGGTATAGCGATCTATTTTATACTTATTTGCCCGTATCATTTCTGGAATACGGAGTATCGCCGGATCAACAAAGACCTCCCTGTTGTTCTTTGGGACGGCATAGGTAATATTTTTCATTTTAACATGGAGAAAAAAGCCGTTAAGAATAGATTTGACCGTCTTGAGGTTGAAAATGCGTTACAGAATAAAAGTATATCTGTTATTGCATCTGATAATATTCATGATAAGAGGACGCTTTATGGGTGCAACCTTATTCCATACCATGGAATCCAACATAGTAAAATCGCATTGCAGCCTAGCACAAAAGCTCAGCGGTTGGCACGGCTTTTTGCGCCAGTCCGCTGGAGCGATTTGTTAGGCGTTTTTTTAATTTTTATAGAATCTAGGTATAAAGTGTCAGGGCATATGTCTTGCTCATGCGGCCATACTACAGTTTCATGCGCTGTTGAAAATAAATTTTGTCTTTCACCTCAGTAAATACCCCGAAATTAAGCAAAGGACTGCAATCATATACCCCGACTTCCCCATTGGAAAATGTTATCTCAAGTTTATAATTATCTCTTGCCTTTACTGCTTTTACTCTTGGATTCATAGTTTGCCTCAATGGATCAATTTTAAACGGCTGCTGTCTTTGACGCATTCATCAAGACCTGAATGGCTTTTTCGACAGTGGTGATGGGAAGGCCGAGTTGTCGAAAGTCGTCGAGAGATAGGCTCGACAAATCCACCTCTTCGTCTATCTCTTTTAACTGGGTGATATGACGGCTGATGCGCTTAACTACCTCTTCGGGCGCGTCCGAGACACGCTCAAAAAAAGTAATGATCGGTGTCTTGGCGGAAGCCAATCGGCGTATCATCCCGCCTGACGCGGTGGCCGGGTCGGTGGCCTGCTGGATGTAGCGCGAAAGGTCAGACAGACTAATCTTCGGCTTGGTGCGCGGCTGCGGCGCAGTCGCCTCTAGCGCCAGCCAGCTCGTCCACGGTGATTCGGGTAGCAGCATCACCGCCGCACGCTCAGCCACACTCTCGTCCACAATGAGATTGCCCGACTTCTCCCAATCCTTCCCAATCAACCCTTTGTAACCCGTGTAAAGCATTGGTGGCCAACTCAGTGGCGCGACTACGACATCGCTTTCCTGTTTTCGTAACAATTCACTGCAGAACCGGAGTGCGGTCACATCTGGATGGCCAGGAATCAGTTTCTCCAGGTGTTGTACAACAAGATCGAACATCTTCCACTCCCGCGTGCGTCGTTGGAGCATAGCATACGCGCCAACGATACCGAGCATGGGGTTCTGGCACTTACTGCCGAGCAGCAAGTCGAGCAGATCGTTGGGAACGACTTGATCGCCCGTCCGTAATCCGCCGAGCGCAAGGTCAAGTGTCTGATTGACCCGAGCCTCTTTCAACTCAAACTCTGTTGTGCGGTTATCGCGAATCATAAAGTCCCTAGGACCAGGTTGAAAGCCCACACCGAGCCGTGTCATGTGAATCGAGGCACTCTGCCGCTCCAACTGACCGGACTCCGAGCGGTAGCCGATGAAGACTATCGTCAGCCAGCCAGCAGAAACCCACAGCGACTGGTCAATCGGCTTAGCCTCGCTGCTGCCACGCTTCGAACTCTGACTAGTCTCCGGCGTGCCCCAGCGTAGTGCGTAACCGCCCGGATTCACCTTTACTACTAGACATGCCCAGCCTTCTTGCTTGTCACTGCGCTTGGCATCAGCGGCCAAGTTGCTCACGAGTTGCATTTCGGCGTTCCAGAGGGAAAGCCGATCGACCGGGACAGGCACCGTTCCATCCCCATCAATCGTGCGCACGAAAATCATGAGACCACCGTCCGCGCCGTAACCCTGCTTCAGTTGCTGGCTGAACTCCTGTGCCCGCTCGGAGTGGAATTCATGATGCGTCGTGCTGACGCTAATCGGGGCGACAGCGGGAAAGAGCATGGCGACTTCGCGCGTTACAGTGCGGCCTGGCTTGACGCGCAGAATCTCTTCTTTGAGCTTCATGCCCGCACGGTATTGCAGGGTATAAAGCCCGGCAGGCACGTGCTTCCGCAGCTCGCCGAAGCCAAGCGCGTGCCGGTTCAACCGGTCGTCAAGCAATTCGATGCGAATGGGTCCGAACTTCGAATGCACCGCAACTTCACCGTAATCTTTCTCACTAGAGTTGGACATGTTTCTTATCTCCATGAACTCTAAAACGGCCACCTTCACGAAATTCAACGTCGCCCTCTTCCGCCGTCACCTCGTAGAGGCTGTTGGCGAGCAACACAATGAGCTCACCATCTGCGGTCTGATGCTCGCGTAGAATGCTGTTGTTAGTGTCGCGCAGCGCAACCTTGCCACGGTACGGCGTAACGAACTCAATGCGAATCTCGTGCTTGACTGGGGCCAGTGTCGAAGCGGGGCGAAAGACGATCGGTGCCGCTGGGTCGGCATCCATGTTCGGGCTCTGCTGTTTGCGGTCTTTGGTCAGGTCCTCGACTCGCCGCTTCACATACTTGGCGAGCGAGTTAGAGTTGATCTCGTTGTTTCGATCCGGATCGAAGGCCTCCCCCTTGAGACCTTCAAGGAGTGCCTGCGTGAAATAACCGCGCTGTTCGTCTGGATTCGTATCCGGCGGCGGTTCGTAAGCAAGATTGCCAAAGTAAGTCGCGCAGCAGAATGCCCACATGATACGGCCATTATCCTTGTCGGGCAGAGTTCCCGACACCATACCAAGCGGTACGTTGTCCACGCGCTCGCGGCAGCAGTCCGCGAAGATAACAACTTCGTGGAAAGGCTGACGCTTGCCAAGGAATGAGCGCAGCCTGTCGCAAGAGATATTCTCATCGTAGGCTTCCTTCCCGGCGTCGGCCAAGAGTAGCGCGGCGTCGTGCACATCAGGAGCGATGCCGTGCCCGGAGACGTAGAAGTAGAACCGCGTCCGCTCCCAGTCCTCGGGGTGGGCCTCAACGTGGGCCTCGACGACTTTGCGGAAGTCGTGGAGCGCCTTGAAGACCTCTTTCTTGACGGGCCGCGCATCTTCGCGCGGCAGATCGTCGGGGACGAGTGCATCATCCACTACGATCGTGGCGACATGTCCCTCCGGTAGTAATCTGCCGTCGTCATCTTTTGACAGCAACGCACCACCATGCGGGTCAAGCAACCACGCGGCGAACTTCTCGGCGTCGCCTTTCGCCAGCCTTAGGTGACGGATACTGGGGTAACGATTGATACCTACCACTATCCCAAAATGAAGTTTATTTTTTTCCATCGCTACCAACCCGATTTTAGAATGTGTTGAATGGAAACAATAGTCTGCTTGCGCTCCTCGGTGCTGTCGAAGCCACCGTGCTTGACAACGTCTGACCAGAGGCCATCGCCCCGGTTCTCCTCTGACCAGACCTCGCTGCGCTTGTTGGCAATCTGAGAAAGCAACGAGCGTACGCACTCGACTTCCGGTTGCTTGTAAATCTCGGCCTCCTTGAAGTACCGCTGCATACCGACGAGCGGTAGGTCGGATGCACTCTTCCCGTTTTCCTGCTCAAAAAGGCCAGAGACAAGGTAAAGTAGAGAGCGCGGGTAGACCGCCGGGACCTCCCAGTAACCTGCTTCCAACTTGTCGCTGAGTGCAAACATCCGAAAATGATCGAAGAGTGGTGATTGCCGGTGGCCGACCAACGCGCGGTCAAAGAGCGTGAAGCTACAAGCCGGGGCGAGGAAGATCAGATTCTTGAGCCGGAAGTCGTCCGGCAACGGGTGATTCTGGTCAGCGCGCGCCCAGGCCAAGTGTGTGAGCAGATATGAGGCGTAAATCGCCCCAGCGCTGTGCGCGACGACCGAGACTTCCGGCCGATGTCCCTCCTTCATTAGTTTGCCTAGCTCTTGTATAAAGAACCACCCCGCCCGCGTCGGTTGCTGGCCAACGTTGGCGAAGGTGTCTTCGGTATCTTTCTTCATCATTCCCCAAATGGCTGAGCCGACATTGGCCACGTAAAGCGCGCGCAGCACCTCCTCCACAACAGTCGCATACAGTCCATGATCGCGCCCCTGGAGGAAACGGTCAATAACACGACAAAGAATCTGGCCCGCCTTGATAATCATCGCCGCCGACGAGAAGATGCCTTTGCCCTCTTTTTCAGCTGCATCGACCACGAGTTCGTCCACGACATCGGGCGATATCAGCGTACCCGCGGACTTGCGTCGTTTGACGGTGGTGCCCTTAGAGGTAGATTCAGTCTCTTCAGGTTTGACCGTGTCAACAATCGCCTGCACCTCGTTCTGGAAATCAGGATCGGTTGCCAGCGAATCCTCGAACTGCTTGCGCTCGGCTTGGGTCAACTCTTCCAAACTTTCCGGCTTGAAATCGCCATATGGCACCTCGCCATCCGGCTTATCAGTAAGCCGCTTATTAAATTCCATGTTGACCTCAATGTCATTAGGCAGCGGCAGTTGCCCCGAAGCTTTCGATCCATCGACGTTCGTCAACTTACCGACGGCGTACTTGAGTACGCGCTTAACGATGAAGGAGAAGATTTTCTCTCTGTTTATCTCATGAAGGTTGTTGGAGATTGTTTCGAGGAAACTGGACTCCCATACCATGAAGACGGGCCGTGCGCCTACTGCCTGGTAAGCCGGGATTAGGCGTTCAGCTTTTTTCAGCGCAGCGTCCTTTGAAATCAGCCCTCCATGTAAATGAATGACCAATTTCGGCGCGTTCTTCAGGTCAGCGACGAGCGCCCGGACATCGTCATCGGTCGTGTCTTTCAGAATGCCATCCTTACCTGTGTGAATGTAGAACTTCTTGTCGAGTGACATGACGCAATCCTCCTTTGAGACACGCAGCTAACACGTGCAACGCTTGCTTACGCTAGTACATGGCCTAATGCAGAGTTAAGCCGTAGCCCCGTAGGGGCGTATCGGGCTAGAACTCCTTGTAACAAGTTTTCCATTTTAAACCAAAAAGGCACAACGCATGTCAAGCAAAAAAACATTTATGTTGACATATGAAGTCATCATAAATATGATTTCTAACTCGTTAATAACGAACAGGAGATGCTGGGACACCGTGTATTAAGGACGACCATGATATACACCTCAAGCGGGAGCAGGTTTGAAACCTGCTCCCGGTGTTCTTGTTGATTCACATTAGGGTGCTCTTTGACATATTAATGAACATGGCGGTTACCAACTGCACAATTACGTATTTGTTGAAAACCACGCTGGCTAAAGCCGTGCGACTACAAGCTGTGTAGGTTGGTTAGAACGTGAGTGGAACTAAACATCAACCGTTCACAGCGATAAAAATCTGCTGGGTTTCATTCCATTCAACCCAACCTACCTAGCTCAAACAGCAAGAATAAAGACCTGACCCCCAGGCGTTATCCTGCTATTACGACAGTTCCAGCTCTCTATCGCCCTATGCACCAGACAAAACAAATTACCCATTTTAGAACAAAATCTCTGTCAAATAAATTCTAAAATATTTCCGCTGATTAGTTACAAAATTTGAAGTCTATCTATTCTTGCGACCATCAGATGTCAGCCTTCGGCTTCCAACTGACTGCTAAAAGCTGATCCCTGATCGCTTTCGACTTTTTTTATTCTGACTTCTGTCTCCTGATTTCTATCAAGCACCATCTGGATCGCATCTAACGCCGTGCCTTCTTTGAACGGTGTGACGTATTATTTCCTGACTTCACCCTCACCTTTTCAGGCCCATGCAGGGTGCTTACCCCGTAGTAGTCCACATCCTCCAGTTTGTAATAGTACGTGCCTTTGCGTGGTTTGTCTACATACCGGTAAGTGGCTCCCGAGGTGTCATTGCTCCGTGCAGGAATGGGATTGGTGTTGATCTTCTTATAACGCCCATCCTTGACTCTGGCACGGTAGAGGTTGAAGCCTGCGTTGTCGACCTCTGCTACCGTCTCCCACGTCAGAACAACACGGCCATTATTGCCCGCCTTGGCATCAAAGGAAGCCAGAGTAATGACCGTCGGTGTACAATCTGTAGGCCAAGGCGTATGATGTTGATACTTTTCGAGTGCTCGGCACAGCTTCTTCATCACAGCCGCCTGCGCTGCTGTCACTCTGCCAGTAACAGTACCCGCCGCGTTTTTTGTGTCATAGCCACCCTCCGGTAACATATCAATGCAATCACAAATCTCGGAAAATTTCTCTACTTTTGTTAGGCCTCCATTCAGAGGGATATCCTTGACTTTGTCTGCCACTTCGCAATCGTCCGTGAAAATAATGAACGACGGATTCCGCGCTTCCATCGGCTTATCGGATGTCCCAAAAACCTCAATGCGTTCAGAAAGCCGCGCAGTTTCGGTACCGCTTCTTCGGCCTTCGTGGCACCCATCCGCATTGCACCCCTTGTTGGGGCCGGGGGGGAAAAGGCTAATCACATCCTTAATTTCTGCGGTTGTGCCTGGAGGGACTGGGACATCGGCCATCACCATCACCTTTTTACCGTTTATTTCTCCCGCCCCGGCGCCGATTTCGACCCGATTACTGCCGATTTCGCCACCTGTTACGCTGCCTGTCCCACATAACAGATATGAAAACTCGATCTGGGGAGATTCAGAGGATTCAGGGCATGTCACAAACACCCGAGGAAGTTGACATTTTTCTGTGCCCCCCGAAAAGCAAGCCTTCTGTGAACTATCTTCGCTCATCGTTGCTGTCACAGTGCATGAACCCGGCAGGCACGCTACGGTGTCGGAAATATCGATTCCTCCTGTGTTTTTCTTTTCTTCAATTTTTTTGTTTACGCACTCGCGAAACTTCTCGATTGCAGCCGTGGCTGACCCCACGTTAGTCGCCGTCTGGGCGGCAGCGATAACTAAAATGGCATCCAATGCAATCAATGCCCCAATAATTGTGAGTGCAGTCACGAGAATCCTATTTTTTTGCCTCATTTTTGTCTCCTCCCAAAAAAAAAGCCTTACTGCAAAAATGTTCATTGAAACATCTTCGGCAGTAAGGCTATCTTTTTCACCAAAGGATAAGGTATCGTCTTAAACTACGTCCTTGTGTGGTTTAAAGACCCTGTACTTTGCGTCCCCTGATCGCTCAGGGTTTGCCCTTGTCGTGATGCTATTTTTATTGATAATGTTAGTTGTGTGTAAAATACAATCTTATCGTATCCATGCCAAACAAAATATTAAATAAATTGCAGAAATAATTAAGTAACAGATGGTCTTGCTTTCGCTCAATCGTTCGACTAAGCGCTCATGACGAAGTACATCCTACTCAACAAATTTTACATTTAAGATGCAGTCATCAGCTCATTCCGGACAAAGTATTTTTTCGGTAAAAACAGTTTATTTGTTGCCGAATACACTCGGCCCTCCCAGGTACCCTGAAATGGAGCATTCCATATGCGATTGATTACACTATCACTAATTCGTCCCACACATGTTTTTCCTGGTTTTACAAAGAAAAATGGATGGGCCCGCGGACGGAATACAGTGATACTGCAGTTGAGCAGCCTACATTGCCCCCTTAATCCCACTCGGCCATCTGCACACGCAATCTCACTCAGTCCTCGTCCCGGCTGGACACATCGGCGGGGGACTCACCGACCGGAGCACCTCCGCATTGTTCGTACACTACAACCGTCCGACAATTTTCATATCCGCAAGTTGGAAGAGTCGAAAACCCCATTCCGATTCCGCGAGGAAAAGCCGCCTCTACTTTGGGTGCAGAGTATTGATGGAAAGCCATTCCACGGTATCGGTCATTGGTTGGGCCAAGCTATACCTCTGCATTAAATTGTGGTAATTTCATGACCTAAGCCTCTTTTTTGAATTGAATATTTAGAAACTTCTCCGATCCGATCAAACGGATCTTCAAACGGGAGCAGGTTTAAAACCTGCTCCCGATGTTTTTGCTGATTCACATTTGTGATAACAAAAGAAATGTTTGGGTTCAGGTTACAAACCTGAACCCGCGCAAGGCGAAGTTTCAGCAGTAATTCCGGCCATGTTCATTTCACACCTCCTAATCGTTTTAAGGTTTATCGGTCATGACAAGTAGCCCGAATGCAGCAAAGCGTATCATGACGATATATCTCGCATGGGCATAAAATAACATGTGCCCACCAGACCGGACTACAGGGATCAGAACAGGAGGCCACCGATTGTGAAGGGAGGAAGCCCGCCAAAGAAACGGCATATGAGATCGCTTCCCCCATTCGCCCTGCATCTCAAGTACGCACCCACATCCGGATCCGAACCAAACTGGAAACGAAATTGCGGCATAATTCCTCCGCTGCCTTCTAAAGAAATTCTACCTAAAACAGCCTTCCCACGGTATATGCCCACGGTTGGGCAAAGCGATAAATCTGCATTAAATCCTGGCATGTTCATTTTGTTTACCTCCTTATCATCATTTAAAATTTTCGCCCTCACCGGTTATAGTACGGTGACAGCATAGCTAAAATTATTCAAATATTCCTCCGAGAGTACACCAGTTACCGTAGGCCCCGCATGTCCCTGGTATGCTGTCATCGAAACAGCCTCTAAGTAAACCTTCGCAAATCACATCCCCTAGAAAACTGCGAGCTGGTACAACACGGCTACGATTATCAAACTCACCTTGTACCTTGCGGTAAATCCAGGAATTCCCCTCCATAGGTAGAGACGCCTCAGCGGTAAACCCCGGCATGTTCATTTCACACCTCCTATTGTTTTTAAATTTAACGGCTATGGCAAGTCGCCCGAATGCAGCAAAGCGTAATCCAGGGACATACTTGCCGGACTCGACGTCGTTCCATCGGAGCCATGCCCGCTACCACCTCCATGGAGGAATTGGATTCCACCCCCATGGATAGGGAGGAATCGGATTTTCTACTCCACTAAAACAGTCTCCACTCGCACACGCATTACATACCGCCGTGGGCCTCCAGCCATTCCGAGAGCAACGGTCAAGAATATAATCACAGTTACCGCAAAAAGGGATTGCAGGAACAACAGTACCGTCCTGTGAGTTGGCAGTCTGCCCATGAAGGTAACCACCAGTGGTATATGAAGCGGTTCTACGGTGTAAGGATGCTTCTGCTGTAAATCCTGGCGTGTTCATTGTACACCTCCTATCATTTGTTGGTTCAAAGGTCATAAGTTATCGCTGTGTTTCGTCCCTCAACCCAGCCTTACGAACTTGCAATCGAGTCTGTAATCGACCGGTATTGCCCGGTAGTTAGGGGAGCAAGTTCCCCGCAGTAAATCCTGGCATGTTCATGATGCGCACCTCCGCTCGTTTTTTAGTATTTTATAATGTAGCAGATGCCACATACATGCCATCTTCCGAATATATCCTCACATGGCCATGGAAAACAGACCTGGATCGACTGTGGTACGATTTTCGATGAGTCTGCATTTGAAGTAATAGTCGAAGAAGTCATAGCGTAATATTTATTCATTTCGTGAAGTGAAGCTTCCGCTGTAAATCCTGGTACGTTTATGGTGTTCATTTCACATCTCCTTTCGGTTGATTAGGTTTAACGGTCATAATACGGTCTCATCTTTGTCACCAGGAATGGAAATTCCTCGGTCACATCCACACGCACAAAAAACTTCTCCGTGAATTCGGTGTTGCGATTTGTGTAAGAAAAGACGACATCGACGATCTTGCGGGTACTGCTCAGCGGTGATGGACGCACCTCTAAACCTGTCAGGGAAAAGTCTCGCGCAAATTCTTCTGCCGCCTTGGCATAGATTGCGGGATAACGCATGGCCAAATAGTTCAACGCCCGGTGATCGTCCGTTGCACCGGCGTTATCTGTCATCTGCAGGATCCTGTCAAAGACCTCATCGGCTGCCGGTCTAAACGCCTCTGGTTTGGTCTTTTCGGGACATGGAATAGCCTTAATGAGCGTATCACGATCGAAGGAATAGATCTGGTCGAACGCAATGATGGGCACCATGAGCCCATTACACATCTCCGGTGGGGCAATAGGTCCCCGCATACCGATGATGACATCCATATCCATAGGACTCGGCTGAGGTCGGATGGCTTCCACCAGCCGGTCAAAATCCGCCGGGTCTCTCGGTTGAATCAGGTAGGTTTCCAGCCCCTGAATCGTGAACACCCAGCACATCTGGCGCACCAGATAACGGTTCTCGGGTTTTGACAACGCATTATAAAAGGCCTGCTGGCCGGTTTGCCCCGCAGTTTCAGTGCGCCCGATCGCCTGGGCAAATTCCTTTTCCACGGAAAGACGCGGGAAGCGCGCCTCGATTCTGCCCAGGGCATAGACATAGGACATCGGCATAGCGCCCGCACCACCTGCGCAGGTCGGACAAGTACCCTGTTTGGCAGGTGGGGTTGCGACGACATCTTCCTGTGATGGTGTGATCACGGCTACGCCCTGCCCAGCAGTCGTCTGACTTACCGGTTGTTCTTTTGTTTCATTCTGTTCCATAATTCTCCTCCGTTCAAAATGGTTTCTTGTATTTTGGCTTACCTCGCGCCCCGGCCGGTGAAAACAATCCAGCGATTGAGCGCTGCTGCACGCCGCTCACAACCGCCGCAAGGCCTGATACCGAAAGCCGAGGTGACTCGTTTAACGACGTCGCCGAGTCCGACTCCTCATCAGCAATAAATCCAGGTAGGCGCACCCAGTGAGGCTGATGTGCACCCCGTTCAACGTGATCGTCTTTTGCCTCTTTTTCACTCATAGCCTTCACCTCCTCGTATCCGCTGTCATCAGGAATTGATAAGAACCCCATGCGTCCAGCAACGGCGGGACCACCGTTGTTCTCCTGGGTGCATACGCTTGTGTGACGGCAAATTTCACTTGTGCTGCTGTTGCTGGGGGAAATGCTGACCACAATAACGCAATGGCGCCGGTTACAAAAGGGGCGGAGACACTGGTTCCTCCCAGTGTCAGTGGCTGACCTGTTGATCCGAGACTGGTAACGCCCTCACCGGGCGCGCCCAGTCCCCGCCGGCCAATTGAATTTCCCAGGTTAGAATGATCCATAGGCTTGAGTTGAAGATCATACGCCACCACTGGTATGACCCACGGGTGGCGGGTAATAGCGGTGCTGCCCAGGGTTCCCTGATTGCCCGCCGCTACAACCACGATCACTTCGCGCCGAGCAGCATAATTTAAAGATTCCTCTAATGCGCGTTCGCTTTTGAGGGAGGGTTGGGCAAGAGACGCGCTAATGTTCAGTACTTGAGCGTCAGCGTTAATACAGTCGAGAATGGCCTTTGCAAGTTCCCCAGGCGTTGCGCTCGGCATCTCACCGTTGGTCATTTCCGTTTCAGTAAAGATAGGACGCACCAGCAGGGTGCAGCCAGGACAAATCGCCGGAGCCACCGATCCCCGCCTTGCAGCCAGCATCCCAGCCACAAAGGTGCCATGAATACAGGCGCTGCTGTCGGTATGGGTACAGGCGCCCTTTATTCCATGTGAAATTTCACGGATATTTCCGCTTAGTAGATCGGGATGATCCAAGACGACAGGACCGTCGATAAGCCCAATTTTCAACTCCCCGCGGCCACTGGTGCGTTCCATCAAAGAAGGAAGTTTCACCATCTCCAATGGGGTCATAGAGGTTCGTTTTTGGCTCATATAGTACCTTAACCCAAACGAGTCGGAAAAGGATGTATTTTACCGCAGAGGGCGCAAAGAACGCGGAGAGAAAAATATTTTAAGTCTTTCTTTGTGTTCTCAGCGCCCTCTGCGGTGAACTCTATTTCTTTGCGTCTTTGTGCCTCTGTGTGATTATTTATAAAAACAAAAAAGCCTTACTGCAAAAATGTTCATTGAAACATCTTCGGCAGTAAGGCTATCTTTTTCACCAAAGGATAAGGTATCGTCTTAAACTACGTCCTTGTGTGGTTTAAAGACCCTGTACTTTGCGTCCCCTGATTACTCAGGGTTTGCCTTTGTCGTGATTTTTTATTACGCTCCTTTTATCAGAGAATTGCTATTATATATATCAAAAATCTCTTTAAGCTGTCAAGGAATTTTTCTTGATAGCTTTCTAAGTGCTGATAGAATTAAAAGGGAGTACCTTAAATGGCATTCATACTTTTACGCAGGTTTTGATGAAAGAATGGGGTGTAACTATGGAGCTCATCTACTTCATTTTGAGTGTGGTATCACTGATCGTTGTTGCCTTTCTCTTCTACGGGAAATATCTTTTTAAGCGGAAAAAGGATACCAAAAAACCATGAAACGGATACAACTTTTTGTAAGACTTTTACCCCGAACAGCACTCTTTCTTATTTTGGCGCTCTCTCTCTTTTACGCTGGAGAAATACCCGTGGCATCGGCACAGAAAAAAAAGACGCCAGCCGCAGAATTAACGGGCGGCACGGCATGGCTCAATGTTTCAAGACCTCTGACCCTGGCTGAATTAAAGGGGAAAGTTGTGCTCCTTGATTTTTGGACCTATTGCTGCATTAATTGCATGCACATCATTCCCGATCTTAAAAAGCTGGAGGCAAAATATCCAACCGAACTCGTGGTTATCGGCGTGCATTCGGCAAAATTTGAAAATGAACGGGACGCGGACAACATCCGGCAGGCCATCCTCCGGTATGAGATTGAACACCCCGTAGTGAATGACAGCAATTTCATGATCTGGGATGCTTACGGCGCCAGAGCGTGGCCTACGCTCATACTGATCGATCCAGACGGATACGTGGTAGGATCGGATACCGGTGAGGGCCATTATGAGGTCCTCGACAAACTCATTGGCCAGTTGATCTCCGAGTATCGGTCAAAAAATCTGTTACGGGAAACTCCGCTTCCCCTCGCGCTGGAAAAATACCGACTGGGAGACAGCCCTCTTTCGTTTCCCGGCAAGGTCCTTGCCGATGAGAAGGCGAATCGTTTATTTATAGCAGATTCCAATCATAATCGAATTGTGATAACGAATTTGGAAGGCGAGATTCTGAACATTGCTGGCAATGGTAAAGTGGGCAGGAATGATGGTGCCTATGCAGAAGCTGGTTTCAATCATCCGCAAGGAATGTCGCTCCACGGCGATACTCTGTATGTTGCAGATACGGAGAACCATCTCATACGGAAACTGGATTTGCAGGCAAAGACCGTGAAGACAATCGCTGGAACCGGAAAACAGGCTGAATTCATGGCTTCCGGCGGTATGGGAACAGCGTCACCTCTGAATTCACCCTGGGATCTGGCTTATTTAGAAGGACAACTTTACATAGCCATGGCTGGCGCCCACCAGATTTGGGTGATGGATTTGGAAACCACGGTTTTCCAGCCCTTTGCCGGTAGCGGCAGGGAGGGACGCGTTGATGGTGCTTTGGATAAGGCCGCCTTGGCCCAGCCCAGCGGGATTACGATCTCCGGCACAAAACTCTATTTTGCAGATAGTGAGGTAAGCTCTATCCGTTACGCAGATATCGAGATGAAGGAAGTAAAGACGGTAGTAGGGAAGGATCTCTTTGTTTTCGGAGACGTTGATGGTCAGGGCGACGAAGTGCGATTACAGCATCCGCTTGGCGTGTTGAACCATAACGGTCTAATCTATTTGGCAGACACGTACAACCACAAGATCAAGATATTAAACCCGTTAGACAAAACATGCCGCACCTTCTCAGGAAATGGGAAAGCCGGACATATCGATGGGAAAGACCCCCAATTCTATGAACCGGGAGGTCTCAGCATTGCCAAAAACAAACTCTTTGTTGCCGACACCAACAATCGCGCCATCCGTGTGATCGATATGAAAACCAGAGAGGTGAGCACCTTGCAAATCAAGGGGCTGAAAACCGGGGTTACAGGCAAGGCATCGTCAGCAGGGATACCACCTTTTGCAAAGGTAGTGGAACTTCCCCTCAAAACCTTGAAAACCGATACAGACATACAACTAACAATAAACATAAATCTTCCCAAGGGATATCATCTGAACCCAAATGCCCCACTGGCATATGCGATTGAGGCAGGTAAAGGTATTCAGATAGAGCAGGGCAAGCAGGACGTTAAGCTCGAAAACCCCGTACTCCCAATAAGAGTATCCTTTAAAACAGGCACTGATGTACAAAACACTGATTTAAAAGTATCCACGAGCTTTTACTATTGCAGAGAAGATAACATGGGTGTATGTTTCATAAATGCGGTAATCTGGCGCCTGCCAATCAAGATTGATAAGGATGCCGGAGATACTGCGGTAACATTGGATTATGATGTAAAATTACCATAAAACATTTGCTGACGAAATTATAGATTTTCAGGAGATGAGTTAAGCCTGCCCGCGAGTTCATGAAGGGTGAATCGAGCCCACCCCTGAGTCCTCTCCCAGGAGGGGATTGAAGGCATACGTGTTAAGTTAATAATGTCACCTACTATACACTCATCATACTCAATCCTGTCTGCCTCTCGAACCTTGTATCACTTTGACCTGTCAAAAGGTGGCTTGCATCCCTTGTTACCAAAGATAAACAGATATCCTTCTTCAAGAGCTGCCTCCACACTCTCCCAACCGATGCACTCCCCGTTACTACGAAGGATTACCTCCTTTATGCAACCAGGAAGATATTTCTTAAAACTCCGAATAACCTCTCCTACCTCCTCACTCCCCATCGTCTCTCCACTACGTAATTTGCCAGCAAAATATTCTCGTGTCTCCTCGATAAAACACAACACGGGGCGAAACCCCTTCTTCCCACGATTCTTCGTATTATGTCCTTTGCGACCACCCTGTTGATTCCCATAGACGGTTTCTACCGTAGTGTCTATATCGATGTGGATCGTCTCGTACCCTATCTCGCATACATGCCATACCCGCTCTCTCAACGCACTCATTACCATCAACAATGACTTCCCTTGATTTATCCCCAATGAATCCACATATCGCCAGTATGTCGTAACAAACGGAAGTTTCACCACCTGAAATATTGAACACAACATCGAGTCTGTCTGGATATATAGAAAATGCCATACCCGGTTAAATCCTATAAACAAAAGCATGATTAAACCATACACCATCTTATGGTGACCCATCTCCGGTGTTCGTGACGGTGGATTATACAACCCCTCAAATATCTCTTGAAACCGTATCAACTCCATAAACTTTACCAACCCCAAAAGCCCTCCAAATGGACTCAAACGCTCACTGCAATAACGGTATGCTGTAGAAGACCCTATTTTACTAGCCTTTGCTGGGCAGTCGGCTTTTTCTTGGTTCTCCTGCCTTTGGGCGGTATTCTTATCCTGCTCTTTAACCATTTGGGTTACCTCCTCTTATTAGTAGGTTAATCTCACTTACCCTATTATAATGAGGTAATCCTTATGGTTTCACCATCTTTTATCTTGTACTTGTGCAAGATTCAGGTATTAAGCCTTTATTGTTTGTCTATAAAAATTTTAAGATTGTTCACAAAGAGACTTTAAATGGGCAAAACATCGTTTATTTTATCCAGCCAATTTTTTCCCAACAGTAAGCTGAGAAAATGGGAAAGGGGTTGTGTCTGGCGTGTGTTTCAACCGTCTGATCAGTTTACACGGACAAGCGGAGTTTGTCCGTGCCACCCAGTATAAAATTCTCATGTGGTAAGCATCTTTAGTATCTATAGTAAACGTATTAAATAAGTTGGCATGTGCCGGTCATTGCGAGCATATTTGCTTTATTCAGTAAAACTCCGCGAAGCAAACCCAAACCGTAGAGATTGCTTGAATCTAGCGCCCTCGCAATGAAAACTTTCTTTCTGAGTTTACCATAATTCCCCTCTTTCCTGATTTTATCAAAAATGACAGTTTTTTGCCCATACGATAGACACGTTGAAAAACCACGGGAAGTATCGAAAAGAATGAGTATGGTGGTGTGGTTTATAAAAAATAAGCGGTAATGGCAATGATGAGATAAAAGGATAGCAGCGAAAATCCCTCCCACCAGTTACTCTTGTTGTCGTGGACGACAAGCCAGGTGCCGGCGATAGACATGGCAAGGGTAATTAACTCGATCTTATTAAAAATCAGATTGAAATTTTGTCCAAAAAGGCCGGCAATAAGAACACAAATGGGTGAAACGAAGAGGGCAATCTGTACGCTGCTTTCCGAGGCAATGGCCAGGCTCAGGTTGATCTTGTTTTTCATGGCAGAACCAATAGCAACAGAATGTTCGGCTACATTGCCGACCAATGGCAGGATAATCAAACCAACAAACGATGGCGGAATATGGGTGGATTCCACCAGGGGTTCTATCTGGTGCACTAATATCTCCGATATATAGACGAGTCCTCCTGTTGCAGATATCAGGACTACCAGACTTTTAGCCAGGCTCCACTTGGGCGCCGTGGCTTTGATATCCTCGTGAATAACCTGAGATACCTCTTTGTTTTCACAGTTTACCATGCTATAAAAGACCCCAACAAAGTAGACCATGAGCAAGACCACGGCAATACCGATACTATACTTGTTGAGGGCCAATACTGAGTCCTCTTTTGCAAAGATAGAAGGCACGACAAAACACATGGCAGCCATGGAGAGATGGATGGTCGTCGTCCCGGTAATAATAGGACTTAGCTTTAAATTACCAAATTTTATGCCGCCGAAAAAAAGACTTAACCCAAGGATGAGTAGGATATTCCCAATAATTGAGCCTATCAAGGAATATTTTACAATATCGATCAAGCCGTTTTTAATGGCCAGGATTGCAATCACCAGTTCTGCAGCATTGCCAAAAGTGGCATTGATAATGCCGGAAAGGTGCTCGCCGGTCTTATCAGAAAGTACCTCAGTCGCCTCACCCAGGAAGTGCGCTAGCGGGACCAGTGCGGCAGAAGCTAAAATGAAGGTAATAACCACCGGGAAGTGACACCAATAAGCAATGATGGTGACCGGTATCAGCAGCAAGAGATAATGCCAAAAGCCAGGTTTTGGGAATAAAGATAAAATTCTTTTTGGGAATACAATATCTGTAGTCAAGTGCATTGATCCAGGTAAGGTATCTAAAGGCAGGAATAATTTTCAGGCATTGATTGGTATTTTATAGTAAGCGCATAAAGAAAGTTGTCATTGCGAGGGCACTAGCCCGAAGCAATCTCTGCTATGACTGTCATTCCGAGCAAAGCGAGGAATCTC
>CAZBCT010000051.1:0-20959 GCA_964490485.1 uncultured Candidatus Brocadia sp.
CCCTTGATTTTCCTAGCTCAGCGGGTTGTCTACCCCTCGAATTGCGAAGGTCGGGGTAAAGAGACGAGTTTTTATTGAGTTAATGAGCCTCGTATAAGAACCACCGTAGAGATCCGTCCTCCCAATCGAACCTGCAAAGAGCGTGTCTCCTGCAAATACCGCATTATCAATGAGGAAACAAATGCTACCAGGAGAATGCCCAGGGGTGTGTATGACGCGCAGCGTCTTTTCTCCAACAAAAATTTCTTCATTGTCAACAAGTGGCTTATCAATCATAGGAATAGCGATGGATGATAGGCCAAAAGCAGCAGTTTGTTCATTGAGATGATTCAGAAGAGGAATATCTTCATGATGAAGCAAAAATTTTGCACCTGTCAAATCCTGCAAAGGTCTTACTCCACCCATATGATCAAAATGTGCATGAGTATTTATGAGAAATTGCAGGGTAAGGTTGTGTTTCTTAAGGAGCTTCAGAATTTCTTCGTGATTTCCGCCAGCATCAATAACTATTGCCTGATTGTTTTTTTTGGACCCAATGATAAAGCAGTTTATCGCAAGAGGGCCTACCGTCAGTGTTTCAAAGATTATATCAGGCAATTTCATCTGTTAGCAAATCTGCTTTTGCAGTAATATTGAAATGCTCTTTTGTTGAAGAGCTCATTTTCCATGGAATTTTTTACATCTATTGTTTCTTTGGCAAACGTGCCATGACAACTCTTGCAGCACCATAACTCGTGATTTTCGAATAGTCCCTTTTGTTTTTGCAACCCGATGAATATGAAAGTATAACCCTTACAATGAGGACATACAAACTCATTTTGCATATTATTTCCATTAATAACCATATTATCAATTCCTTTTTTTCAGGACACATAGTTATTAAGATCCTCACGGCACTGCGTATGATATTTATTGGAAAAGTAATGTTCTTCAGAAAAATGAGGAATCTATACTTTATCCGCTAGTGACATGGTGGATCTTTGTATGTCTCAGAATTTCCCTAGTATACAACAAATTAATTGTTGTATACTATCCCATTGGTTTTTTTTAAATCACGCTTTTTATTATTACGATAGCGGGATTTTAAATAGATAGAGGCCTTTACCTCACTACAACAAACATCACACTCGTAGGGATATTCGTTACAATGCGAGCAATCGCCATTAAAGTGTTTTTTCATGCAAGACCTGTTCCTTCTTATTCAACATATAAGTGTTTGCTTCTGTAATATTCGTTTGAATGCGTATGCTCCAGAAACAGTTTATAATTCATGTATTTTATCCAAATTTTTAATTCTTGAAATCCTTCTTCATCATTCAGGGTATGTATGCCAATATATTGGTTCACAGAAGATACCTTTATCATAGCAATAATTGGATGCAAATTGTTTCTCTAAAATGACCATTGAGTTAATGAAGCAACTTCATCTTTATCAGTAAAAACAATTTTATTATCGGCCTTTTGGTTGAGCAATTTAGAAAATTTGCATGGACCTCACACCGAAGCAACATCTGGAAATTGGCAACTATATTAAATACCTGGACGGTATTCTTAATAAATGTGATAAGGGCATTGAATACTGCAAGATATGTCCCAATGAATTTGTATGTTCTGAGTTGGAAAAGGATGATTTTGGTTTACGTGGTACAACCATATCAGACGTATTAACTGCTATCCAATATGCTCTCAATAAAATTCCAGGCTATCTAAATCCTGAGAAACGGAAAGAACTTAGGGATCGTATTAAAAGTTACATCAACGAGGCACCTTTACCTGAAAGAGAAATTTGGGAAGATAGTCTCTTGGCTGCTTTTGTCAGTGATTTGAAAGTAGAAATCTTATATTACAAGAAAAACGGGGCAAAACAAATTGTAAGAGTTACGGTTAGAAGATAAAAATATTCTGTGGAAATCGATACAATTATTGCACACGTATTCCAGCAATCCCAAGCATGTCGGAAATATAAAAATCATTTTTTTGGGTGCAAATTATAACTTCACCGTCAATCCCTGAGCCATCTTGATTTCCTTTGCGTAGTTAATCGTCCATGCCGTACGATGGGTAACGACATCGATCAGCGTACTTGCCGACGGCAAGCCGGTTCCGCTTTTTTTAACTCCACCGAAGGGTAAATGTACCTCCGCCCCAATCGTTGGCAGGTTTACATAGCCAAGGCCGTATTCACAATCATCACGTATCCTCTTGGCTTTTCTATAATCTTCGGTAATCACTGCACAGGAAAGACCGTAATCTGTATCGTTGTACACCTCGATAGCCTCGTCAAGATTTTTTACAGGAATTATTGCAACATGTGGCCCAAACACCTCCTCACGGAGTACCCGGCTCTTCGGATTATTTTGCATACGGTACACAAAGGGCGACATAAAGTACCCATTTTTATACGGCTCACTGTCAAGAATCCTCCCATTGCACAACACCTCTGCCCCTTCTTTCCGGGCCAAATCATTGTATCGTGCAATCTTTTCCGCTGCCGCCTTATTAATCACCGGCCCCATAAATACGGTTTCATCCAGAGGGTTGCCAATCTTGATTCTTTTCGTAAGCTCTATAAACTTCTTTTCAAAAGCATTTAACACTTTTTCATGCACAATAAGCCTGCTTGCTGAGGTACATCTCTGTCCCGACGTCTTGAAGGCGCTGATAACGGCAGCATTCACCGCAATATCCAGGTTGGCATCATCAAGAATGATTACGGCATTTTTCCCGCCCATCTCACAGGCACACATCTTGTCATGAAACCCGGCAACAATCTGCTTTATCCCTGAACCCACATCATTCGAGCCAACAAACAACACAACGTGAACATCAGGATGTTTCACCAGTAAATCGCCACATCCTCCATGTACAACGTTGATAACACCCGGCGGAAACCCTGCCTTATGAGCGTATTCGGCAATCTTATATGCCGTACACGCGGTTTCCCTGGATGGTTTGAGAATAACCGTATTCCCTTCCACGACTGAAGGACAGATGAGCCACAGAGGAATGGCAAAAGGAAAATTCCACGGCGTAATTGCCGCAACAACCCCCTTTGGTTTCCGGCGTAAGAATGCGTCTTTTTCCGGAATCTCCGAATCAATTACATCACCATGGGGCATCCTTACCGTACCAAATATATATTGGCACATGTGGATGCCTTCCGTTACGTCTGCCCTGCCCTCTACAATCCCCTTCCCGCACTCCTTCGTAACCAGCCGTGATATTTCCTCATGGTCTCTTTTCAGGAACTGGGTAAATTCGTTCAGATACTCACCACGTTTAATACGTGACAAACATCTCCATCCATTATAAGCAGCTTTCGCTGCATTGACAGCATCATCCACATCCTTTACCGCAGAAAGTGGAAATGTTCCCAATACCTCATCAATATTAGCAGGATTCCTGCTTTCAAACCGACCTCCGGAGGAGCCTTCCACAAAGACCCCATTAATATAATTTTTCCCTTCCATGATTGGTATTCCTCCCATAAAATCTTTTCGTAATTTCTCTTGTAAAATATTATTACCGTAACAATTTAGCTTTTTGAAAAAGGTAGCACCGATCCCTTATGGTCGGCTTGTGCTGGGGATAAACCATTCGCGCGACACATTCCGTTTCATGTGGATTACATATAAATGTACGGATTTTTCAAAAAGCTAAATTGTTACTTATTACCTAAATTCTGCAAATGATTTTCGCAGTGCGAAAATCGGCCTTCGATAATATGCTTGAGAGATAAAAACCAACGATTATCGTTGGTTTTTATCTCTATTTTGCGCTGTCCAGTCCGATTCCCGAAAAAAACAATGAAAAAGAGCTCCGGTTAAACCGCCCAGAGCAATAAAAACAGGATGAGAACATACCATCTCCCTCAGTCGTATTCTCGGTGCTCCGAAATACCAGAAATCAAAGACAAAAACGCTTTTTATCCAAACTCTACACTCAGCCATATGCCTTCCCACGCCCGCCATTCTTCCTGATGCAGAAATTTCTCTGGCAACTTTAATGTCAACTGCCTGCCTCCTTTTGTCAGCTTTCCCGCAACGTGGATTAACCAGAGTCTCATCGTTTTTATTTCCCATTGTTGTACTGCCCCTCCCGTAAGTACATACCCCACATTCATCTGACCATCACACTCTTCTACCCACGTCTCACACGTCGCCCTTTTGCCATACGCACGACGCGTTCCCATCTGATTTAACGGCTCTGTCATAATATAACAGAAATACTCATACTCCGGTATCGGAAACAATCCCCTCTCTATTTTGCTCAACTTCCTCACTGCCACAAACCGTCTTGCCCGATTCCAAACAGCACATTGATGCTGAAAATCGGCTTGCTCCCACCCCGTATCACCTTCCACTGTCTCCCATTTCTGCCCTTCAAGCAATCCGGCGAGATTCTTCAGCTTCACCTTAATCAGGTATCCCGCTGACACCGACTCCAGGTATTCCAACAACTCTCCAGAGAAAAAACCACTATCCCCCCCGAAAGATTACCCGCACCCTCTTCTTCGTATACGCCATACACTCCTTCAGAAACTCCACAATTCCATTGCCCGTGTACGCACTCCCACAGCGAAACCGACTATGCAATACCTCTTTTGTCTCTCCAACAAATGCCATTAAATACTGATACGCCTTCTGGCCCTTTTTCTTCGGGTTGTATCCAACCTCTGCCCCTTCCTGATTCCCATACACTCCATCCACGGTTGAATCAACGTCTATCCACATGTCGCTCAGCGCACTTCTCAACCGGTGACCTGAACGCACCGCCCGTTTCCACACCTGCCCCCTGAATCGATGGTTTACCCCCGTCAACTCTACAATATCCCCCTGGGTTGCCAGCTTCATAATACGTCCTATCGTGGTGTCGACGGGAATCTCTTTCCATCCCGCCATCTTCATCAACACCTCATCCGTCCACACCTTCACTACCTGCACCATCGCGGTCGCTCCCGCTATTAGCCCGACTACTACCATTTGCACGGCATCAACCATCTGATACTGTGCATTTGCCCCACGCTCCTTACCTACTGCTTCTTGTATTCTATGCCGGAATAACAACTTCCCCATGAAAGTCAGTACCGGTAAGAGCCCTGCATGTACCGTTAATCCCTTCCCATTCATCTCCGTCTTGATTTTTGGTTGTTTTCTTTTCTCGTTTTGTGATATATTCTTCATTGAAAAGGTGAACCTCCGTTTAGGTGTTTTTATTCTAAAATACCTTCCATTCCCTTGGAGATTCTACCATTTCTGACCTATTCCTGCAACAAGGCGAAGCCTTGTTTGCAGGATTTAGGTATATATATTATCTTGTGAAACCATGAGGAGTCACGATTGCGGTAATATTACAGCAATAGAGAATTGTAATCAGCATCTCCCAACGAAGGAGATCAAGAGGATGGTTAAAATATTTACAAAAAAAATGTTTGCAGAAAGGAGCACTACAAGGAGGAAACATGGGAAAAATAAATGAAAAAATCTACAAGGTATTGTGTGAAGTATACGCAGCGGAAATTGGCGCAGTAGGTATTTACATGGATCAGCATACGAAGTGTACAGACATGGGATATCAGAAACTTGCTGACACGTTAAAAGCCGATGCGGTTGATGAAATGAAACATGCGGAGGCGCTGGCTGAGCGCATCTTAATGCTTGGCTCAACGGTGAAATATCAGAGACACCTGTTGCCGGAAGAGAAACAACTTGATATTGTTGCCATGTTAAAACTGAATATCAACATAGAGGTCGAAGCAATTGAACGCCTCAATGATGGTATAACCCTATGTTTTCATGAAAAAGATCACGGAAGCAGAATGCTTTTAGAGGAAATACTGAAATCGGAAGAAAAACATTTAAGCGATTTGCAAACGAAGGTAAATCATATCGAAAGATTCGGCAATCAGTATATTGTAAGTCACTTAATATAGGTCGAAATGAGTTGACTTGGCTCAGGCGTCATGTATAGTCCCGCTGTCCCTTGATGTACAAGGTCTTAGGCTGGTTCAATCGTCCACGATTGAACCAGTGGTAAATACATGCTATTGACAATCAGGGTTTTATTTGTGATAATATTTCTCTAATTTATTATAAAACGTAGTATCGAAGGCTTACGTGATGAGGTAATATTTTAAAAAGTCGCTACGATTTATCGTTGCGGCTTTTTTTATTTTGGCAATCGTGCAGTGTCGGTTGCATAATAGTCTGTAGTATGTTTTAAGGAGCGTTATGACGCAATTAGTAAGAGATGATGTGCGGAATGTGGCAATTATTGCCCATGTTGATCATGGCAAGACAACCCTTGTTGACCAGTTGCTCAAGCAAAGCGGTACATTCCGGTCGAATCAGCAGATTCAAAACGTGGAAAGGATTATGGATTCTAACGATCTGGAGCGTGAGCGCGGTATCACGATCCTGGCGAAAAATACTGCTATCAACTATAAAGATGTAAAAATCAATATTATTGATACGCCTGGACATGCTGATTTTGGTGGTGAGGTGGAACGCGTCCTCAAGATGGCCGATGGGGTGTTATTGCTGGTTGATGCGGCGGAAGGGACGATGCCGCAGACACGGTTTGTGCTCCGCAAGGCGTTGAGTTACAATCTCAGACCCCTCGTGGTGATCAATAAGATTGACCGTCCCGATGCCCGCTGTGAAGAGGTGTTGAATGAGGTCTTTGACCTCTTTGTTGAACTCAATGCAACGGATGAGCAGTTGGATTTCACCGTAATTTATGCGAGTGGCAGAGAGGGGTATGCGAAACTGGCTCTGGAGGATAAGAATGAAGATATTGTCCCGCTGCTCGATACCATCTTGCATTATATCCCAAAACCGAGCGGTGATCCGAATGCGCCTTTGCAATTGCAGATAACGTCGATGGATTATAATGATTACGTAGGCCGTATTGGGATCGGCAGGATATTTATGGGTAGCATCAATGCCGGACAGCAGGTTATGCGGATTGACAAGGACAACAAGCAGTCGGTGCATAGAATAACGGAATTATTCACTTTTACCGGGCTGGGACGGCAGACCGTAAAATCGGCTCAGGCGGGAGATATCGTCGCTTTGACCGGAATTGAGAATATTGACATCAGTGATACGATTGCATCAATTGAAAATCCGCAGGCGATGCCAAAAATCAGTATTGATGAACCCACGCTTTCCATGATATTTTCCGTAAATAATTCCCCTTTCTGCGGTCAGGACGGTAAATACGTTACGAGCCGGAATCTGAGGGAAAGGCTGTACCGGGAACTCCGGTCAAATGTGGCTCTCAAGGTGGACGATACGGAGACACCGGACGCCTTTCGTATATCAGGACGGGGCCTTTTACATCTCTCCGTGCTGATTGAAAACATGCGCCGTGAGGGATATGAGCTGCAGGTCTCCAAACCGAAGGTGATTTTCAAACAATTGAAGGGAGAAAAAGCGGAGCCGGTGGAATATGTGGTAATTGACGTGCCTAAAGAATATGAGGGGCAGGTCATTTCCATGATGGGTGCGCGAAAGGGGGAAATGCTGAGCATGGAGACGGATAAGGATATTACTCACTTTGAATTTAAAGTGCCTTCCCGCGGTTTGATTGGTCTCAGGAACCGTCTCCTGAGCTCTACCCGCGGAGAAGCGGTGATGTATCACAATTTTTATGACTACGAACCGTACAAAGGCGATATTGCTCATCGTATCCAGGGGGTATTAATTTCTATGGCGAACGGTGAGGCGACCGCTTACGCCCTGGATGGGCTGCAGGACAGGGGCATTATGTTTATAAAACCAGGAGACCGGGTGTATGAAGGGATGGTTGTGGGTGAACACTGCGAGCAAAATGATATTACGGTGAATATCATCAGGGCAAAGAAGGCCACTAATATCCGATGTGCCACGGCAGAAAAGGGAATCAAACTTCCGCCACCAAGGGAGTTTTCGCTGGAAATGGCCCTTGAGTATATTGAGGATGATGAGTTAGTGGAAATTACCCCAAAAACCTTCCGGTTGAGAAAGAAGTTGCTTACCGAGAACGACCGGAGGATTACCCGCAGGCAGCAAAGCATGGAGTCCGTAGAGACGCCTGTGGAAAAAGCATAACACGGTACATGCGATAGATAAAAGGAGTAACAAAAAAGCAGGCTCAGAAGCCTGCTTTTTTGTTTGTATCGGTAGTGGAAATATCCTATTTATTGACGGTATTTTTGAAATCCTGCCCGGCAGTAAATTTTATTGCCTTGCTGGCTTTGATATTTATCACAGCACCCGTCTGCGGATTACGCCCTTTCCGTGCCTTTCTGGTTCTTACCGAGAAAGTACCAAAGCCAATGAGGCGTACTTCCTTGCTCTTCTTAACGCCGCTCTTTATGCCATTCAAAACGGCATTTACTGCTGCTTCTCCGCAAGCCTTCGACACCTCACACTCCTTTGCCACAACATTAACCAATTCCTGCTTATTCATCCAACAACCTCCTTTCAAAAAATGATTAAATAAAAGGCGTTAAATTCGGGGTTAGAATACCTTAAATAAACTCCTGAATCAAGTATTTTCTGGAAATTTTTAAAAATATTATCTGCTGTTGGAATCTTTCAAGGTGTTCAATATCGTCTAAATCTCAGCGTCAGCACTTGCTTTTTCTCTTTATATCGTTTAGTGAGACAAAATTTATTCTTACCTAAATCAAGCTTCGCCAAGGCGCAAAAATAGGCTGGAGATGGTTGAATTTTCAAGGAAAATAAGACAAGGTGTCATTTTCAAGGCGGGTCACCTTTTCGATGAAGAAGAATATACCACAAGAAGAGAAAGGGTTTCCCGTGGCCTACGAAATATATCCTTGGAATACAAGAGATACTGCGACGCTGGAGGAATTTCTGGATCGGATCGAAAAGCAATATGGGAAGTTTCGGCACATCTGGCCGTCACATTGTCAAGAGCCGCTATACCCAGTCGAGAAAGAATGTTACTCTTTTTAGCACAATTGGGATTAACTCTTCCAGAACAACCTCCGCCCATGGTTTATGCCTCAGGACAGGTCGGTCTGTAGTGTCTGCCTTTCCCCATGACCCTTTGAATTTACTGGCTTCGCGGTTCGCTTACCCCCCCAGAATTGATAAGGTCGGGTTAAGACCTGATTCTTCGCTGAGTTTACCCTGAGTGGTAAAAAAAGATTCTTCGCTTCGATCAGAATGACAAACGGTGTCATTCTGAGAGCTTGTCCTGAGTGAAATGAATGATGTGAAGCGACCGGAAAATCTTGGTTTGAAATTCCTTAACATCAAGAAGCAAATGATCAGATAGGAATAAAAGGCTATGAATGTTGATCACCACCGTCTCTACTTTGGTAGCCATAATTATGACACTTGCATTCCTATATGGTATGTGCTAAACTCCCATTCATTTGTGGTTATTTTTACTGATTGGCTACTCAACAAACTGAAGCCCAGGATTTGGAAAATAGCGATGGATATTGACGTTATAAAACAGTTACTAGAAAATTATAAGGCCGGGGAAGTATCAATACAGGACGTCCTGGGAAAGATCAGAGAACTACCATACAAGGACATTGGTTTCGCAAAGGTGGATAGCCACCGTAAAATTCGCTGCGGTTTTCCGGAGGTAATATTTTGCCTGGGTAAAACCCCTGAGCAGGTGGTAAAGATCGTAGAACATATCGTTGCAGGTGAAAACGACATGCTGGCGACCCGTGCAACGAAGGAAATCTACCAGATTGTTTCCCATAAATTTCCAGAGGCCGTTTACCATGAACAGGCCAGGACAATCACCATACGAAAGACCAGAAGAAAACCCCACAAGGGACTCGTCCTGATTATAACAGCAGGTACCTCTGATATCCCTGTCGCCGAGGAGGCTCGGGTAACTGCGGAGATTATGGGTAATAAAGTGCAGGTGTTATATGATGTCGGGGTTGCAGGTATCCACCGGTTAATGAAGAATCATGGTGAATTACTTAAGGCAAATGTAATTATTGTCGTGGCTGGGATGGAAGGTGCACTGGCAAGCGTTGTGGGGGGGTTGGTGGATTGCCCTGTCATTGGCGTACCAACCAGCATTGGTTATGGTGCAAGTTTTTATGGAGTTGCGCCTCTTTTAGCCATGCTGAATAGTTGTGCCTCCGGTGTTTCGGTCGTAAATATTGACAATGGCTTTGGAGCGGCTTATGTCGCATCATTGATTAATCGAACGAAGAAGTGATTTCAGGTGTCGGGGGTCAGGGATCAGGGGTTAGAAAAAAACGATCCCTGATCCCCGACACCCAAACTTTTTGGACTAAAGAATACACTTTTATGTACGAAGTAAAGTCATTGCCGAAGATTTCTTCCCGGAAACCTGATACTCACAAAGGAGATTACGGAAGAATATTGGTGCTGGCGGGTTCCTGCGGGATGACGGGTGCATCGTGTCTTTGCAGCAAGGCTGCACTGCGTGCCGGAGCAGGACTGGTAACTCTGGGCATCCCGGAGAGTCTGCAGGGAATTGTGGCATCCAAATTGACCTGTGTTATGACACATCCTCTGCCAGAAACGCACCTGAAGACCCTGTCTGAGTTGGGACGTCAGGATATCCTTGATTTTTCACAACAGTTTGATGTCGTTGCTATCGGTCCCGGCCTGTCACAATACTTAGAGACGAGGAAATTAGTCTTATGGCTGTTACAATCTTTGGATTGCCCTATCGTATTGGATGCAGATGGTATTCATGCGCTTGCTGATAATATCGATGTGTTGCGTCAGATAAAAAAGCAGATTGTCCTTACACCACATCCCGGAGAAATGGCATGCCTTATGGGAGTATCTTCAACTCAGGAGATTCAGTCGAAACGGTTAGAAGTATCCCGGATATTTATGCAGGGAAGGAAGAATGTAACCCTTGTGCTGAAAGGGCATCAGACCCTTGTTGTCAATGAAGAGAGGTTTTATATAAATAAAACGGGGAATCCCGGGATGGCTACCGCTGGAACGGGAGACGTCCTGGCCGGCATGATTGCGGCCTTTGTAGGGCAAAATTATTCACCCTTTGAAGCGGCTCAGTTGGGTGTCTATTTACATGGTATGGCGGGGGATCTTGCGGCACAGGAGACGGGTGAAATCTCTTTGATTGCCACAGACATCCTGGATAAATTGCCAAAGGCTTTTATGGTTTACCGGGAAAGTATGGATATATGAAAAGATTATGCCTGGTATAGGAAACGTAATAAATAAGTATGCATGCAAGTGTCATGGCGAGGGTGACAACCCGAAACAATCTCCAAGGATTGGATTGCTTTGCTTCACTCGCAATGACAGCATTCTTTTTGCTTTTACTATAGCAATACTCATGTGGGCTTCTGCTTCTTTGCAGGCAGGGGATGCTGTTTCTTATGTCCCTCAAGGCACAGTTGAAGAGCGGTTGAGGGAGGGGATTGCATATGCGCAAAAGAGTATAAAGATCTGTATTCATAATTTCGCTGCCCCGGATATCGAAAAAGAATTAGTTGTCGCACGAGACAGAGGTGTCCGCGTGCGTATGGTAATTTTAGAGCACAGTCCTGGCAAGGGAAGAGGTTTTATGGCAGAAACCTTGATCCGGAGTGGGTTTGATATTAGAGTGCACAGGACGTTAACGGGCAACGACCGGGTACAGGATTTTATTTTATTGGACGACAGGGTGTTGGTAACCGGAGTATACAATTGGCTTGCCTATCAGAACAGAAACATTGGTAACGAAGTCTTATTTTCTTATGATCAGGATAGAACCGGCATTTACAAGAATACCTTTTGCACCCTGTTTGCTGAGGGAGAGCCTGTGCCTGTTGAAGACTACCAAATGAAACTCAGCGCAATACAGAATCCGCCGGTATCAGCAACTCTTTCAGCAGAAGGAATACCAGCACTTCCCAACGAAAGCTTAAATAAAGGAACAATGACCGTGGTTGTTGAAAAATCGCCGGAAATCGCATCACCAGCGTCATCAAAAGACTTGCTTGATAGTTCCTTTGAAGATCTGGATAGGCAATTCGGGAAGCAAAGCGCGCTGTCACGCGCTGAAAAAAACAAACTGTGGAAGAGCTACAAGGGTAAATATGTCCGATGGCAAGGGATCGTCTTGTATAAAGGGATGGGGCGGGTAGACTGGAATCGCATTGGGGTAAGTCGCCAACAGGGTAAGAAGGCTGAAGTGGAGATCTTGTTTGACTGGAAGATGTTTGAAAAGGTAATGGATGTACGCATCGGAAGTACGATTACCTATAGCGGTAAGTTGGTCTCACGTTCAGGGATCGACGCGCCGTATCGTCTGGATGATGGGAACATAGAATAGTATTGGAGAACAAAGATATGAAAAAAATTATAGCAATTGTGAGAGAGGATCGATTTGCCATGGTGAAGGATGCCTTGTTGGATATAGGATATCCGGGTATGACCGTAACTGAAGTTAAAGGACACGGACATCAAAAGGGCATTACCGAGCAGTGGCGGGGAAGAACTTATAAAACAGACCTCTTGAAAAAAATACAGATAGAAATGGTGGTTGCTGATAAGGATGTTGAAAAAATCGTGCAATGTATTATAAAAGAGGCCAAGACGGGAAATATTGGAGACGGGAAGATATTTATCTCTTCAATCGAAAATGTTGTGCGTATTCGCACCGGAGAACGAGGAGAAATGGCTATTTAGCGCGTCGTTTCATAAATAGTGCCATTTGTAGCCACAAGCTTTAGCCTGTATAAAAGCAATTAATTAGGCCTTCGGCAACTTTTACCCTGTGTCCCTTCGCTGGTTCAATCGTCTTCGATTGAACCGAAACGTTTGAAATATATGGTTCAATCTGCAAGATTGAACCAGCCACAGGCTGCCATGGAAGCTCCCCTCTAGAAAGAGGGGCTGGGGGTGTGTTATGACAGATTTACACACCCCTTAATCCCCTCTTTTTAGAGGGGAATCAAAAAGTTTGAAATCCCTAAACATATGACATACTGTTCTATCGGTCATTGCAGGCAAAGCGAAGCAATCCCACGAGAGAGATTGCTTCGGGCCAACGCCCTTGCAATGATAACGTTCCTTGTGCGTTTTCTATAATATAATCTTGATGTTAAAATTCTTGTGCAGTAGCGAGGTTGTCCACAACAATGAATATTCAACTAAGAGATGACGCGAATATTCTAGTTATCGGCGGTGGTCCGGCGGGCAGTTTTTTTACTCATTTTGCCTTGGCACTTGCAAAGAAACAAGGTCGCCGGATTCACGTAACCATTCTTGACGGCAGAAATTTTATTCAAAAAGGCCCCGTTGGATGCAACATGTGCGCCGGGGTTCTGTCTGAAACCCTCCTTGACAAAATGGAAAGTCAGGGGATTATCCTCCCCAAGACGCGTGTCCAGCAAGAAATAAGCGGCTATTACTTTCAGACACAAGAACGTGGTGTTCAACTTCGCCACCCAAAATCTGGACATAAACCAAGAATAATAACCGTCTTTCGCGGAAACGGTCCCCGATTCTCAGAATTAACTACCAATATCAGTTTTGACGATTTTTTACTGAAGCACGTCGCATCCCAGGGAGTAAAAGTCATTTCGGCTGTTGTAGAAGAGATAGAGATCCCCAAATATCCGAAGGATTTGGTAAATATCGTATACAAGGAAGCGGATGTAAGAAAAAAAATGTCTGTCGATCTTATTGTGGGCGCATTCGGTCTGAATACCGCCCTCATAAAAAGAATTGTAGGCAAGGAATTCGGCTATCGGGAACCGCAATCAGTGCGGACGTGCAATGCGGAAATCTATTTGGGGAAGTCCTTTATTCAGGAACGTTTCCACAACACGATTTACGCATTCGCATTAGGAATTAAACCCATCAAATTTGCCGCTTTTATACCAAAAGTGGACTATGTTACGATATCTCTTGTCGGAAAGAATGACATAACGAAGGCCCACTTGATTGAATTCATGAGACATCCCAAAGTGATTGAACTTTTCCCTGAAGGGTGGTCACTGCCCCGGGATCTCTGTATTTGTTTTCCAAAAATAGCTGTTACTCACGCTGAGCATCCTTATACGAACAGGTTGGTAATTATCGGGGATGCAAGCATTTCCCGTACTTATAAAAATGGTATTGAATCTGCCTTTGATACGGCACAATTAGCTGCGCGTACCGCATTCGAAAAAGGAATTTCTGAATCAGATTTTAAGGTGGGATATTACCAATCAGCCTTAAAACTGCTGGCACAGGATAATTTCTTTGGCAATCTCTTGTTCCGTATCCATGAGTACACCACGTCCAAAAAACACCTAGTAAACGTACAAATTGATCTTTTACAGAAACAACAGACTGCATGGGAATCGATTCAGATTAATAATATCCTTTGGAATATGATTACCGGCAATGCAAGCTATAAAGAGATTTTTTTTAAGGTTATCAACATTCGCCTGCACATTGCCATGTTTCCCTACATACTTTCCGCTGCCTTGAAACAGGGATATGATTATGCTAAATGTCGGATGCTCCGGGGGCGTCCAAAAAAACTAACGTATTTACAGGAATTAGGACTGGGACCCCTGGATAATGGCAAAACGGTGGTCATAATTGGCGGCGGGCCGGCAGGCGCCAGTTGTGCAATTACCCTGAAGAATCTTGCTAAAAAACGAAATATTACCCTTGATGTTATTGTTTACGAATACAAAGACTTTGAAGGTGGTATTGACCATAATGAATGTGCTGGCGTTCTTTCTCAACCCATTGAGCAGATAATTCATGATAGACTAGGAATTCCCTTTCCCTGGCATCTCGTGAAAAGGGATGTGCCTGGCTACTATCTCCACACCAATGGCCATATCATCAAACTTGATGGAGAAGGAGAACTCTCATACGCCCTTCGCAGGGTTCAATTCGATGCCTATCTCTTGCAAAAGGCACAAGAGGCAGGCGCAACGATTATCCGAAGCAAGGTTACCGATGTAGAAATTGATAAAAATAAGGTTACGATATATAGTGAGACAAGGCATGTCCGGGCCGACGTCGTTGTGGGCGCATTTGGTCTTGAGGAAGGAACTCACAGGATCTTTGAAAGGGAAACTCATTATAAGTCTCCGAAGTTTTTGTTAACTATACTGACCAAATTCCATCCCAAAGGGAAGCATCACAACCTGGAGACTACCGATGGATACATCCATGCCTTCTTGCCTTCAATAAAAGGGATAGAATTTGGTGCAATCACCCCGAAGGCAGATCATTATACCATGAATATCGCCGGGGCAAAAATTTCATCCAGGTCGATGGATGAGTTTTTGCGCCTGTCCGATGTTCTGGAAATACTTCCAAAAACCTTCAGGGAATCACGGGAGAGACTTGACTATCATCGCGGTTGTTTTCCCATAAAACCTGCCAGGCATCTCTATGGGGACCGGTATGTTACCATCGGTGATGCAGCGGGTCTTATTCGCCCTTTCAAGGGGAAAGGAGTTAATTCCGCATGCTTAATGGGCATCAGGGCGGCAGAAGTCATAATGGATGTGGGGATATCCAGGCAGGCATTTCGAACCTACGTGAGTAGTTTTCGTGAGGTCATTAAAGACCTTCCCTATGCGCATACCGTGCGAAGATTGGTAATTTGGGGCGCTTACTATGGTTTTCTCACACCCATTATACAAATCGCGAATGACCATCCGGGATTGAAAAGGGCGTTATTCGACAGCGTGTCAGGAAAAAAGGCGTATCGTGAGATCATATTCGATACGATTAGCGTATCGGTTATATTCAAAATATTTACGGCTATTATTGGTTGGTTGGTAAAACGCATGCTATCGTTTTTTGGGAAGATGTTTTCCAGGAAATAACCAGCCAACGAATAAGAAAAAAGGTAACGATTTAGTTTTTTGAAAAGTAGGGGCGAAGCATTTGCTGCCTTGTGTATGAATGCATGCATACCAAACAATAGCAAATGCTTCGCCCCTACACGGTGCGGTAAACATCGCCATTAATTGAATTTTTTCAAAAAACTAAAGTGTTACGAAAAAAGCTTGCAATCTTCTTCGTTTTTGATAAGCTATTCGCGCAACGGGGAAAAGCAATTTCTAATCATCCGCGTTCTGTAGCCTGTTTCACCTGAAGAGGAAAGGGATTGTCTGAAAATCGGGTTCATTCAAGAATAGATACTATGGCGGCAAATAGTGGGGAGCCAGTTGATCTTAATGCGTTGGAAAGCAAATTTCGCCAATGGAAAGCTCGGCATAAAACACCAGGCACGGTTGTCGATGCCCATCGGGAAGTTATACTGGACCGGGTGGCCCAATCAATGACATTCGAGGGTGAACCGATTACGGTGTCCCGTCTTAAAATTCTGTTAGAGCGATTAGGTCAATGAGTGAAGAAACAGGACGGACAGGATCAACCAGGTCGTTTGATACAACTGAGGGAGAGCTTTCCTATCCGGAAGTATCAGAAAAGCTCGCCGTCTCGCTTGCCCGGATCCTCGCGCAGCTTTTACAAACTCCGCCTCACGAGATCATCATCACGCCCGATTGGCTGTGTCAGAGGCACCGGGAACTCGCCGGGCACCTCTTCCCCGAATGGGCCGGTCGGTTTCGTACAACGGACGTGAGAGTCGGAACACTGGAGCCGCCGCCTTATTACAAAGTGCCACTTTTTGTGCAGTCTTTCTGCGACGATTTAGCCGAGCGGTTGCGACATGTGGGCGATGACAAGCTGTCCGAGGTAGCTGCATTTTTCGCCTGGGTAGACTGGCGATTTCAGTGGATACATCCCTTCAAAGATTTTAACGGCCGCATTGGTCGCTTAGCGCTGGCAGCACTTCTTTACAAGCTTGCCTTGCCCCCTGTCGAAACCGCACCTACTGACCCGGAGGGTCGCCGTGAATATCTCGAAGCCCTGCGGGCCGGCGATGCAGGAAATCTCGATCCACTTCAAAATCTATGGATTCGGCGGCTCGGAGAGGCGATCTAGCCAAAGCCGTTTATCCGGGAAAAACAGAGGGAGGGGGGTTGCTACTTTTCAGGTTGTGCGGGGGTGAAATTGTTCCAAATGATACATACCATATCTTGCTTGTTTTTCAAACTGCACCTCACGGTATTGATTAGATGAGGCACGCGTAAAGTTTGGAGTATTGAGTTTTCTGTCATTTGAAAATGTTTCGTATTTCGTAACAATTTAGTTTTTTGAAAAATTCAATGAATGGTGTGTTTACCGCGCAGTGTAGGGGCGAAGCATTTGCTATCGTTGGTATACATGCGCTCATACACAAGCCAGCAAATGCTTCGCCCCTACTTTTTCAAAAAACTAAATTGTTACCGTATTTCGAATTTAGTTGCCGCCAAAGGCCGCGCCAGGTTCAACATGGCCGAACAGGATGAAAAAAGCTTGCAATCTTCTTTGTTTTTGCTAAGCTATCCACACAATGAAACAAAGTGTTTTATTGACATCTCATCTATCATTGTCTCTTTGAGGGATCGTTATGAGAAAACTATATCTGTTAGCATCGGTTCTAATGGCGTCATTTACTGTTTTGGCAGGGTGCGCGCAGCTTTCATCTCTTAAAAAACCTCTAGGACCAATGGAAACTTTCGTTCCTCAGGATTTAGATGCAGCATCTCTGGATGTGCAGTATGAATCAAAAATTGAAAGCTTTGTAATTATTTTAGACGCATCCGCATCCATGCAAGAAGAATATAACGGTATTGTTAACAAGGGGCATCCCAAATTTGCTGTAGCGAAAGATATTTTAATGAGAATGAATAATACCCTGCCTGAAATCGATGTAAACAGCGCACTGGTAACCTTTGGACATGGATTTTTTAAGCCGCTGGACAAAACATTTATTGTCTATGAGCTTACAAAACATTCACGGGGTCTTTTAGAAAATGCGTTAAACGGCATAACGTCTCCCGAAGGATGCAGTCCGGCTGGCAATGCCATTAAAGACGCAAAGAACCTGCTACTGACGTCAGGTGGACAAAATGCAGTAATACTTATCTGTGACGGAGAACAGTTGATCGGAAGTCCCTTGTCCAGGGTACAGGATTTAAAAGAAATGTATGGAGACAGGGCATGTCTTTACACCATTTTTGTGGGAAATACGGTTGAAGGAGAAAGAGAACTCCGGGAGATTGCGAGAGAAGCGCAATGCGGTTTTTCAGTAACTGCTGATGGGATTGCGTCCAGCGAAAATATGGCCGACTTTGTAAAAAAGGTGTTTTTGACAGCGATACCAAGACAGGTTCACGATAGTGATATTGATAGCGATGGTGATGGCGTTTACGACAAGGACGATGAATGCCCGGATACGCCGAAAGGGGCCATTGTTGATTCCAGAGGGTGCTGGGTGGTAAAAGGAGTGACGTTTGATTATAAGAAGTGGGATATTAAAGAAGAGTTCAACTCGAATTTAAGCAACATTGTGGAAATTTTGGAAAATAATCCTGATATGAAGATACGAATAGAGGGACATACCGACAACATCGGTTCAATGGGTTACAACATAGAACTTTCCCAAAAAAGGGCCCGGGCGGTAAAGAATTATCTGGTGGGAAAAGGTATTCAGGAATCACGTATCTCTACCGAAGGTTTTGGATTTAAACACCCTATTGCTCCGAATGACACCGAAGCAGGTCGCGCACTGAACAGAAGGGCTGAAATTGTTCCCGTAAAATAGAAGGAAAACAATAGCGACTTTAGGCTGCCATTATCTTCATTGTAAAGCTACCGGACTTGTCGCTCTGCATGGACCGGAGGATAAACCTGTTAGAAAAATTGTAACAATTTAGTTTTTTGAAAAAGTAGGGGCGAAGCATTTGCTGGTTTGGGTGGGAACACAGGTATGTCAATTATAGCAAATGCTTCGCCCCTACACTGCGTGGCAAACATCGCCATTATTGGAGTTTTTCAAAAAACTAAATTGTTACGAAAAATTGCATATTACGACTGGATTTATTAAGGTGTATCGGTTAGAATATCCAACAAAAGATACCGTAATCGGTCAGTAGAAAAAGGCAGATATTGATGACAGCTATGCACCTATTATATAAAATAAATCATTCCGCCGTGGCTTACCCGACTACAGTGCCTGTGAATCTGCTCGCAGGCACAAATTTACCACATCCATTAAGAACCTCCCCGGGAAATGACCATTTGACATCATTTTGGGGTGAGGTTCTAAATTTCGTGAATATAAGATATTGACAAATAATAACTTGTAAAGTGAAGTGTCTGAAAGGACATTCCTACTGGTAGGAACTGAAACAAGATGCACCCAAAATCACCGGCCTAAAGTCTGAAAGGACATTCCTACTGGTAGGAACTGAAACCGTGAGACGTTGCCCGTGTCCGTTTACAAAGACATTGCTTCTTGGCAGGAGCTAAAACTATAGAAGTATTCAGATGTTTTTGATAGGTCTTCTGAGGGAGTCACATAATGTATACCGAAGGATGAGGAACCTTGTGATTCGAAATTCGGTGTTCGGCATTCGATAGTTATGAGGCGGTAAAGCTTTGGTTTTTGAAAGATACTTTTCTCTGGAGATGAGGCGTGCCGGCAGGTGTTTACCCGCAATAAAAACAAGATCCGCTCGTTCGGCAAGGCTCACGACAAGGATGCAGTAAAAAAAACCGAAGGGCTGAAATAATTCTGGAACCTTTTGGTTACGGCTTGGTCACCCTGTAACTTATCTCGCCTTAACTATGCTTCGGCAACTTCGGATGGTTATTATGTCCCCTCTGTCAACCTTAAAGTATTGCCGGGCGTTTCCCTGGTTAACAGAGACTTCCAGAAAACCTGCGCTTCCAAAGAGGATGAGTGGTCTTCCTGGTTTTACATCAGCATAGGTCGTACCCAATCCTCTGATTTTCTTTCCTCCGATGGTTGTTTCCATGGTGCTATACGGCGCGAGCATCTTATTTTTGGAAGTGCATGGGATACGACTTCTGGCTTCTGATTCCTGGCTCATGACTCCCGAAACCTTACCTCTGTTTTGCATTTGCATGATGATGTGCCGGTCAATATGCGCTCTCGTAATATTCGTAATAAGATTTCCAAACCGGTCGATAGAGATGATTTGACCTTCCAATTGTTCCTTGTTTTTATACACGGGCTGAGGTATGTCAATGGTTTTCAGACGAGGGGTCGTGTCGCCTAATTGTTGCGGCTTTGTACCAAGTGACAGGTGTGCTGCGACAGGTGCAAAGACATCGCGTCCGTGGAAGGTATTGCTTGGAGACTTCAGGAAATATCTGTTGTTTGTTACCCGAATAATCCTTTTCGGCCTTTCTTCCTGGACAACAAAACTGAGGATGCCGTTATCTGGTACAAGAAAGATATCGTCCCGGATCTCAACGCAGACAATGTCTCTCTGGCTTCCAACACCTGGGTCAACAACGGCTACGTGGATAGTGCCTTTGGGAAAATATTGATACGCTGTGGAGAGAAGATAGGCGCCGCTGAAAATATCTTGAGGTGGAATGCTGTGACAAAGATCGATAATATTTGCGCCAGGATTGATGCCGGTGATTACACCTTTCATGATACCTACGTAAGCGTCCTGATCGCCAAAGTCCGTCAGCAGGGTAATTATCCGTGGTCGGCGCATCGATAGGGGGGGCTCCTGTAAGGTTTATTTTTCATCCTTTTTCGGGTTAATAGAGGTTTGTTTACCCAAAAAGAACGGACAGTAAGTCCAGCAATTGACATCGACAATTCGATGCTGGCCACAACACTCAGGACACAGCCAGTCTCCAAGTTCAATACACAGCCGTTCGCCTGTATGACGAGCGCATATCTTGCAAGGTACCATTTTTCAAAATAGGATATTGGATCTAATTCAGGGAATGAGAATGTATAGTAATGACAAAATATTTCAAATTCAAGAACTTTTTCATCTGGTACCTAAATCCTGCAAATGATTTTCGCTATGCGAAAATCATTTGCAGGATTTAGGTTATAAATATTTTAATTTTTCCTTTGCTTT
>CAZBCT010000052.1:0-20924 GCA_964490485.1 uncultured Candidatus Brocadia sp.
TCATGACATCCTTTCAGGATTTGGAAATTGCAAAGATATGTTTTGAAGCTGCCGCTCTCTGTATATTCGTCCTGGTACCGCCAACAAAACAAGGCTTTCTATTAAAATTTTTCAAAACACTAAGTTGTTACGTTTTTTGAAAAATTCCAATAATAGAAGGGTAGGGGCGAAGCATTTACCACTTGGATATGAATACATCTATGCCAATTATAGCAAATGCTTCACCCCTACTTTTTCAAAAAACTAAATTGTTACGATATGATAATATGAACCCAATGCAATACGTCGTCGTCGGTTTTGCCAGGTGACACAGTAGGTATATGTACATATCCCATCTTAGATAAGCAACTGTAGGCATGCAGTCCGTCTGTATAAACTGCACCACCTTTGCAAATATTTGATTGTGAGAAAGATTTTATACATCGAGCATCCAGGCGTTTTATAATCTTCGTCTTAACATATTTGGGTTTGCGTTCTGCTGTCAGACTGACAGTAACAAGGGCTTTGGGGCGTTGTATGCCGCGCCCTCGTTGCCCAATATCAGGTGAACCAAAATAGGCTTCATCAATTTCAACGAAGTCTTGTAAGGTATACTCATGACCACGATGAGCCATTGCTGCCCTGATCTTGTGCATAATCAACCAAGATCGATCGTACGGGATATCAAGCTCCTTGCTGAGTTGTAAGGCTGAATGTCCCCGTTTGTCCTTTGACACTAAAAATATTGCCCAAAACCAATACCGTAATGGCGTTCGGGTTCGATGGAACATGGTACCTGAGGTTAAAGACACTTGCTTGCGACATTGATTACATTGCCACAAACCTCTGGTGGCCACCCAACAAGAGTCTGTAGCGCCACAACAAGAGCATGTAAACTGGGTGGGGAAGCGTACATCTTTACATACTCATAACAGTCACGATTATGGGGAAACCGATCTTGAAATTCCAGCAAACCCATGTTGTGATACGGTAATGTTAGTTTTTCTGTCATTATGGATACCCATTTATTAGATGTCCTTTATTATACAATAATTTCCTGGCTGAGTTAACCCGATAGTCATATAATGGATTGAAACAAAAATAGCCTGACATGCCATCTCTGACATATCAGGCTACATTTTCAACTTCCTCATCACTTATACCCTTTCTGTTTTTTCATCGGGTTAAGGAAGTATTATATTAACAGTAACATTTCAAAGACTACGACGCACTTTATATACTTTTGATACTTGTTGGACGGGTCTTATTTTTAATGTTACTGGTAATTTCAAAGAGCTTTGGGAGAGGGAACTAAGAGCGGTAGAATAGATACATACAACGTACATCTTTAAATTTCATTTATATCTTGAGGAACGTTTAACCCCATTAACTCTCTCTTTGTCCCTCTCCAACGCGGTTATACCACATTATTTGATTCTTGCCACTCTTTCAGACTATTTACCAAAATAACATCTCTTATTTTTCGTGATCAAAGGATGAAAATTAGTTTTTTAGCCCTTCACGTTTTACAGGGTTTATTTTTTGCTTATGTGCCGAAAGGTTAATACATTTAACCCCACTGGGTCTCCATGATGGAGAAATAACACCCTTGTGATGATAGCGTTCAATCAATGTGCACCAGGTAATGCAGAAATCCCCATATCGGTCGTTTGTCTCATCCATAGCGCGTATAGCTGTCTTTTTATTCTAAATGAGAAAACCACGTCCTATGGGCGTGGTTAGAGAACTTGGGCTATGCCAGTATAATTTTCATTGAATACTGCATAATTTGTATTGGATAGGCTGTCTTTTATCAATAAACATTCTCACATCGTATTTAAAACATTATAAACCTTGATCGCGTATTTTCTTAAATTGCAAAGAATGCCTTTTGGAAGTGAAGGGGAAACAATGGTAATCCTACACAGGACAGAATTCACTTCCAAATTGTGCAATGGATACCCCGAAGGGTAAACTTATTCCCTTATAGGGGTAAACCCAAAGACACCTGCTCTGCGAGTGGCTTCTTTACTTATATCTCCCCACCCTTCTCCCCTTGCATCCCATCTTTCCGTGATTCGCACGTTTGCTGCGCCATGTTAATCTTTGTCTTCTCCTGTCTTTCATTTCTGATTATCCCTCATGAAAAATTAATTTTTATTATACCTTCGCACCTTCCCCCTTTACCCGGGAAAGAATGGAAATTTTTTCATATGCATTTAGCAAGGGTACAGCAGCCCCCCTGCTTTAGAATCTTGAACATTATCCTGAATGGATTACTTTGTTTCCTGTTTGGTAGCGTCCTTCTCTGTATCTATCCTCTTCTGCGCAGATTTGTTGCTTGCGTCTTCGACATCCTCTTCGACTCCCTTAACGCCTTTTTTAAATTCGACAATGCCCCGACCCAGGGATTTCATTACCTCAGGTAGTCTTTTGCCGAAGATCAGAAGCGCCACAATCAGGATGATAAGCCATTCCCAACCGCCTGGCATACTAAACATATCCATGCCTCCTTATATAAAATTCTATAAACAAATGAATTATATCATTATGTCAATGAAAATCAATGAATTTGTTTTGTAACAAAATATGTGTTAACAGGGGGTGGTTGAGAGATGTTATACGCCAGTTTGGTGCTTCTGCAAAACTACAATCAATTGTTGCCGTTTCTATAAGGTCTTATTTCCCTCAGCGTCTGTACGAGCCGGGATATATCCTCGGGCAGGTCTACCTGAAATTCCATTTTCTTATTCTGAATGGGATGAAAAAACCCGATCCGGTGTGCATGAAGCGCCTGTCTCTCAATGATGGGAACTTCCCCGATTTCCCTTTCCTTTTCCAACAGGTCAGACAGATAACATGATTCATGGTTGCTGTACATAAAGTCGGCAACGACCGGATGTCCAATGGATCGCATGTGTACCCGAATTTGGTGGGTCCGTCCCGTTTTTGGCATTACTCGTACCAACGTATAGCCGTGAAAACGTTCCATCACTTCATAGACAGATACTGCCTCCTTGCCGGTGTCACGTCGTACCGCCATCTTTTGCCGGTCATTCTTGTGTCTTCCAATGGGTAAATGGATCTCATCGGAATCAAACGTCACTTCGCCTTCCACTACGGCTACGTATTCCTTTTTGACGTACCTTTTTTCAAATTGCATGGCAATATGCGAGTGGACGGCGTCACTTTTGATAACTAACATAATCCCGCTCGTATCTCTATCCAGCCGGTGCACAATACCTGCCTTTAACGGTCCGTTGACCTGGGAAAGGTTTTGACAATGGAAGGCCACAGCATTTACGAGTGTCCCGGATGGATGGCCTCCTGCCGGATGCACAACCATGTCATACGGCTTATTGATAAGCATTAAATAATCATCTTCGTAAACGATGCGTAAGGGGATATCTTCAGGGACGATCTTGCTTTCTTCAAGTACCGGCACATGGACGGAAATGAAGTCTCCTCGCTGGATATCATAACTGCTTTTGACCGTGCGGCCATTGACCAGCACGGCGCCTTCTTTTATCACCTTTTGAATAAAGGTCCTTGAATAATCGGGGAGACGTGCAGCAAGATATCGATCAATCCTTTTGTCGTCAAATACCTTCTTTATCTCAAAAGTTACTTCTTTTATTTGCGAAACATCCGGTTGCATTTTATCGAATCACCGACAAACGGTACTGCGCCATGGTTGCCCAGTTGCTGTTCGGAGAAAGTTCTATGGTTTTGTTGTATGAACGGACGGCATCATTCGTTTGGCCCAGCTTTTCATAACAACGACCTGCGTCCCAGTTTCCCTGTGCCACAAGAAAATTGCGGACATTCGCCGAAATATTCTCAAACTGCTTAACTGCCTCCGGGAAGAGTCCCTTTTCTTCGTAAGCATATCCCAGAGACTGTTTCACGATAGGAGTAAGGGAATGGCCGCTATAGCTGGACAAGAAATCACTATACGTCCGGATGGCTTCATCATAATTTTTCAGACGATAATACACGTTTCCCAACTGAAATACTACCCACGGCGTGGCGCTGGAGGATGACAAATTGTCTCTCATGTATTTGAATGCCTCAGCCGTTGCGTTTAATGCCGCTGTTTTATCCTTTTCCGTTTTTCCTTGTTGCACTGCCGTCACCAGATCATTGTTGATCTTCCAGAGGTTTTGCCAGGCAAACTCATTCTTTTTTGCCTTTTGGGCAATAAAAAAAGCAGAACCACCACCGGCGGCAATTGCAATACCGACACCGATCGCAATATAGACTTTATATTTACTCAACGTTTTTACTACATTTAGAACGGCTTCTTTCATGTGCGTCCCTTTTCAAATGTATGGTGTTTATAAACCGATTAAAGTTGCTGCTTCTTGAAACATTTCTTGAATGTCATACTCCTCCAGGCCTGCCCCGCGGACAATGAATTCAGCGCGACTCCGGTCTAATAAATCATCAGGCGTATGGGAATCCGAACCAAAGACAAGTTTTGCCCCGACCTTTTTTGCCATTTTAGCTACATGTCCATTCGCATAAGCATGTCCTTTTCTCCCTGAGATCTCCAGTCGTACCCCGTTCTTTTTGGCAAGCCGTGCATCCTCCTCCGTGATAATGCCCGGGTGCACCAAAATGTCAGCGCCGGCCTCAATAGCTGCCCGATTTGTTCCCGGAAGCACCGGTTCCGTTATCGTTTCACCGTGCACCAGCACGATACATGCGCCCAGGTCTCTTGCTCGTTTTACCATGGACTGAATATGTTCCGGACGAAGATGGGTTAATTCTGCCCCTCCACATGCCTTGATCTTTGAAACCGCAGCTATTTCCCTGCAAGCCTTTAAAACATTTGGTATCACCATATCGATATTCGAGTAATCGACATGGTCTGTTATTGCCAGCCCATGGAAACCCTTTGCCTCGCAACGCCGGATTAATTCAGACGGCAAGAGTACCCCATCGGAAAATAACGTATGCGTGTGCAAATCGATCATTGATAGAATTACCCAGGAGAAAAATTTTTAATGCGCCCGAGACGATTTGAACGTCTGACCTACGGTTTAGGAAACCGTTGCTCTATCCTGCTGAGCTACGGGCGCATTTGTTCAACGCAATAGAGTCACAAAAGCAAAAATACGCGCACAATCGAAATAGACCGAAATAGAATTGAAGACCTAAATTATATCCTCAAGATGAAAAAAATCAACTTCATTCCTTGCCATGAATTTTCTTGTAAAAGGTTAGTTTTTGAAAATAACCCTGTAGTACAAGGGTGGGTTTCATTTCATTCAACCCACCCTTACCCATATCTTGCTACAGATTATTAAGAAAAATGCAAATTGCTTTGCAAATAGTAAAAATACAATTAAAATCTGATAAAGAAAAGAATGGCAACAAGGTAAATTTTTGAAAAATGCCAAAATGAATTTATGTCTGAATCAGGAAATTTATTTCAGTCCGTAAGAATTATCAGTGCCTGCACCTTTTTAAGCCGCATCCTTGGCCTGGCAAGGGACATGATCTGCGCTAGTATTTTTGGGACAAGCATGGTATGGGACGCCTTTACGGTTGCCTTTAAGATCCCGAATTTGTTTCGCCGGCTCTTTGGCGAAGGCGCCCTCAGTGCAGCCTTCATCCCCATTTTTACCGAACAAATCGAAAAGCGCGGCAGGGAAGAGGCCTTCGTCTTTTTTAACGTCGTGGCTACCGCGCTTGTTATTATTCTCGGCGGTATTGTCTTGCTGGGAGAAGGGTCTTTTTTCATCATTCCGAGGGTATTTCAGATACAGGCAAAATGGCAACTCATCCTTAAACTACTCATTATCATGTTTCCCTATGTTTTCTTCATCTGTCTTGTTGCTCTCATGGGTGCGGTACTGAACACCCTTCGACATTTTTTTATGCCCGCCATTGCTCCGGTTGTTATGAATATATGCTGGATCGTAGGGGCCGTTGTAGCTCCCTTTACAGGAAAGACATTGGATACCATGATTTACGCCGTTGCCATCTCGACCTTTCTTTCCGGTCTTGTCCAGGTGGTCATCCATTTTCCTACTTTGCGGAGAAAAGAGCTATACTACCGATTTATTCCCAGGTTTTCCCATCCGGGCTTGAAGCTGGTATTGATCCGCATGGCCCCCATTGTCTTCGGACTCGGCATTGTGCAGGTCAATGTGTTGCTCGATAGTATTATTGCCGTTGGGTTTTCTTCCCCGCAAGGTGGATCAGCCCACTTCACTTTTGCAGGGATGACCGTCCCTTTTCCCATGAAGGCTGGCGCCGCATCGGTGCTCTATTACAGCGACAGGCTGATCCAATTTCCTTTAGGGGTATTCGGTGTTGCTATGGCTACCGCAGTGTTTCCACTCTTTTCCACCCATGCGGTCCGGGAAGATTGGGGTAATTTTTCGACGGCATTTAATAAGGCGTTAAAATTTATCCTTTTTATTGGGATTCCGGCGTCACTGGCTATCATCATCCTCCGGGAACCGATCATCGATCTCCTGTACCGAAGAAATCAGTTTGATGCGGAATCGGCTTCCAGGACATCGCGCGTCATTCTCTTTTATGCCTCTGGAATATGGGCGTATTGTGGTTTGCATGTCTTAATCCGGGCATTTTACTCAGTGAAAGACACTGTTACGCCGGTAAAGATCGGAGCAGCCTGTGTCGGGTTAAACCTCGTGTTGAATCTGTCGCTTATCTGGGTATTGCAGGAAGGTGGCCTTGCACTCTCCACCGCTATTAGCTCAATTGCACAAATCATTATTCTAACCCTGATCCTACAAAAAAGGCTTCGTATTAAGATAGAAAATGAGGTTTTTATCTCGTTACAAAAAACCTTTGTTGCCTCATTAGCAATGGCAGGCGCCGGCTGGTTCGTCCTCAGAATGTTTCCTGAGGTAAACGGCGGAAGTCTTTATTTTAAAGGGCTTCGGCTTTTCATTCCGATGCTTTCAGCGTTTGCAGCATTTGCAACAACCTCTTTCCTCCTTAAATCAGAAGAGTTTGGATACCTGGCCAGACTCTCTTTGAGGAAGACGTAAGAATTTGCAGGAGAATAAGGAGCATTGAAACCGTATCCTTACATCGCTGATTTATTGAAACCGCTATCTGAAATATGATGATTAAAATCCAGAGTGTATCACTTACGAGCTTGACTTTAACTGAACTAGAGACCCTTTGTGTTGCTATGGGAGAGCCTGTTTACCGGGCAAAACAGATGCTTTCATGGGTTTACGATAAAGGGGCAACGGTCTTCGATCAGATGTCTAATCTGCCGAAAAATTTTCAAAGACACTGTGCTGAGCAGTACCAGGTTTTTCAGACGAGCGTTGGCGTCATTACACAAACTGCCTATGGCACGGAAAAATTTTTAGTTCATTTATACGATGGAAATGTGATTGAGTCTGTCCTGTTAAGGGAGGGCAAAAGGGTCACTGCGTGTGTCTCAACTCAGGTAGGGTGCGCCATGGCGTGCCGGTTCTGTGCTAGCGGTCTCCTGGGTCTGGAAAGAAATCTTACCACGGGCGAAATTGTTGAACAAGTCCTTCATATGAAAAAACATCTTCTTCCCGGCGAGCATCTTACCAATGTCGTCTTCATGGGCATTGGTGAGCCACTGGTAAATTACGATAACGTGGTTAGTTCCATAAGGATTATAAATGCGGATTGGGGATTAGGGATTGGTGCACGCCATATTACTATTTCTACGGTTGGAGTTATTGAAGGCATTCGCCGGCTGGCTCATGAAGGGCTTAAGGTAAACCTTGCAATATCCCTCCACGCATCTGATGATGTTGCCAGGTCAAAGATCATCCCGATGAATAAGAAAACAGGCATAAAGAGCCTTATTGCCGCAGCCAGGGAATATTTTGAAGTTACGGGAAGGGACGTCAGTTTTGAATATATCCTGATCGATGGTGTCAATGCCTCGAAACAAGACGCTGAGTCGCTGGCGCGGTTGCTGAAGGGCATTCAATGCAACATTAATGTGCTTCCGGTAAATCCCGTTGAAGAATTTAACTGGAGACCGCCCTCCCAGGGAGCAATTGAAATATTTTGCAATATATTGGAAAAACACGGCCTTGTGGTAACCATCCGGAAAAAAAAAGGCAGTCATATCAATGCCGCATGTGGGCAGCTTCGTTTGCAGAGGGAGAAAATTTTATGGAAAAGCGAAGGATATTTTGTTAAATAAACGGATGCAAAAATATTGGAGAAGTATCCTTTGTGGGTGCATATTGATTCAGGCATAACATCAGCGTCCACAACTGGCCATAACGATAAATAAAAAGGAACTTATAAGGGGCATTCCTATCGTGCGTCGCATAAAAATCGAACTCATGGATGCATTGAAAGAAACGGTTGCAAAGGTCGTTCAACAGACCGGTTCCTTCAAGAATTGCAGGTATGCTGATGTCAGGCTTGGCATATATGAAGCGAAATACGCCCATGCTGAGAACGGCAAGGCTAAAGGTATGGGAGAAGATGCATCTCTTTCGTTTGGAATCAGGATGCTTGCAGGGGAAATGAGCGCCTGGGGATTTTACGGTCAGCCTGTCGGAGGGATTGAAACTGGCCCTAAAAGTTTCGGTAAAATACTTGACCTTGGAGTGCGTAAGGCATACGCACGTGCCATAGCTAACGCAAATAAAAAGGCAGAGTTTAAACCTTTTGCCCCCTCATTAACGGAGGTAACACTTGCCGGAACCGATACCGGCAGGGATACGATTCATTCTGTTTTTGATGAGGATCCCAGGGCGGTGCCCGCGAAAGACATCCTTACTCTTTGTCAAAAAATATCCGGGGCGATGCATGGCATTGGTAAGGATGTGCCGTATGCTTCCATAGATGTGCAAACTGGCGTACACAGAGAGGTGTTTTGCAGCACCGATGGTGCTTGCATTGATCAGGCGCATGCGCTTACCCAAGGGACGATAGCCGTTGTGGCACAAAGGGCAGGGGGTGTCCCTGAGGTTTGTCATGACTATCTGGGGGATCTCCGCGGATGGGAAGTGTTAGAGGGGAAAAATATCTACCAGCAGTCGCTTGCTGATTTTGCATGCATGCGGACGCATGAAACCCTGGAACTTACCGAGGCTGAATTTCTGCCTGTGACGAACGAGCCGGTTGTCGTGGTAACAAATCCTCATTTTAACGCCCTTTTGGTACATGAAATTATCGGGCATCCGACGGAAGCCGACCGGGCGCTGAAACTGGAAACGGCCTACGCCGGGCGATCCTGGCTGTTGAGAGATTTACAGGATAACGAATTGGGAAAGCAGATCGCATCACCCTTAGTAAATGCGTATTCGGACCCTTGCATGGGTGGGTATGGACATTGCAAGTACGATGCGGAAGGCACTCCTGCAAAGCGGGTAAATCTTATTGAAAACGGGGTATTCAGGGAATTCATGAACGGACGTGAACATGCTGCGATTCTGAAGCATCATCCCAATGGTTCTATGAGAGCAACCGAGTCTCATGATGTCCCTCTCGTGCGAATGACCAACACCGTCTTTGCAAACGGGAATAAATCCCCTGCGGAAATCCTTGCCGAGGTCAAGGATGGATATTTTATCGTCAACCATCGAATTCCGTCTATTAGCGAATCCAGGGAAAATTTTCGGATTTCTGCGCAAAAGGTATATAAGATTGAAAGTGGAAAAATTACCAAATTATACCGGCAAGGAGGTATTACGGCTGATTCTAAGGATTTTCTTATGAATATCGACGCCGTGGGAAATGACTTTTCAATCTTTCCTATCCCCAATTGCGGCAAAGGGCAACCGATGCAGATAATGCGCGTTGGAAATGGCGGTCCGACACTGCGTTCCAGGGCAAAATTGACAGGACATCGAGCAGGATGATTGATACCAAGACGTTAAGAACATGTGTCCGTGATGGAACAGACTTCCTGAAAAAACAAAAGGACGTCATTGATGCAGAAGTCTTTGCGTCGTGGAACGAGCATATAACGGTACGAATCAACTATACCTCGGATATTCCATGTAACGGTATCCATGAACCAAAATCGACACAAGGGTGTGGGATAGCCGTACGTGTTGTTTTTGGATCGGGGAAAGAGATAAAGGTCGGATTCGGCAACTCTTCCAATAATATTACGCCGGGGGGAGTCGTGGAAGCGTTCAACAAGGCGAAAAGGAATAAAATATACGACCCCGATTTTGTCTCTCTCCCTGCCCCTATTGGTAAAGCGGTGTTGGAAAACTACCACGATCCTGCGGTGCTCGAAATTTCTGACGAGACAATCGTTCATTTAGGCTGGCAGGGATTGAAAGGGGCGCTCGGGGAGTACAATCAGAAACGTTTCAGCACATCAATTATTGCCGGTGGCGATATTACGATTATCAAGGAGCGTATGGCCATTGCCAGTACCAAAGGTATTGATGGCTTTGATGAATCAACGATCCTTACCGCCAACATAACCTCTATGATTGAGAGGGAAAACGTGAAGGGCACAGGGTGGAATACGAGCACCCATGTATCCCATTTTAACCCTGAAGAGGCGGGACGCGAATCTGCTGAAAGTGCAATAAAGACCATCGGGGGAGAAAGGATATCTTCCGGAACGTATGATGTTGTTTTTGGAAGACAGCCGGTGGCGGATTTATTTGCCAATATAGTCATTCCGGCATTAAGTCTTTCTTCGGTTAATGCGACTGATACCCCATTCCTGGGGAAATTAGGACAAAAGATCGCATCTGAGTTGCTGACTGTCTATGATGATGGCGCCATAAAGGGCGCTATTGGCAGTAAAAAAATCTCGTGTGAAGGAATTCCTACGGGAAGGACAGACCTTATCCATAACGGTTTTCTTGTGGGGTTTCTTGCAAATAATTACCTTTCGAAAAAATTAGCCAGTAAAGTTGCCTCATTTGTGCCAAGAAATGGATTCCGTTTTGAAAAGGGGAAACGGAGTCATACGAGACAGCCAGGGATATTTCCAACAAATATTGTCATAGAAGGCAAGGAAGAGGTGTCAGGCCGATCTTTATTGTCGAAAATAAACCATGGTATTTATATTGGAAGAATCTGGTATACCTATCCCATGAACGGACTTGCCGCTGGTGACTTTACCAGTACCATTATTGCAGATTCTTATGTAGTGAAAGGAGGAGAAATTGTCAATCCTCTCAGGCCTAATACCGTGAGAATTAATAGTAACATTATGGATATCGTAAAGAAGATTATTGCGATATCAAACGATAAAAGACAGACAATGGTTTGGGGTGGCGAAGAGGTTGTACTTGCGCCGGAAATAGCCGTTCAGGGGGTACAGTTAGATAACATATCGGGTTTTATCGTTTAAAATGTTTGTTGAGTTTTGAACATAATTTTTTTATAATTGCTCTGGAAAGGAGGATTGGGTAGGAGTAGGTGGTGTTTTATTTGTTATGAAGATTTAACACATTTTGAGATATGAAAAATAAGGAGATTAATCATGCGCGCAAAAGTAGATCCTGATATTTGCACCGGCTGTGAACTTTGTACACAGACGTGTCCAGATGTTTTCTATATGAAGGGAGATGTAGCTGAAGCGAAAAATACCGATGTATCTTCTGAAAATGAAGATCTTTGCAGGCAGGCTGCCGAAGAGTGCCCGGTAGAAGCGATAATAATTGAAGATTAATGAAATGGCAAAAAAAACCTTACGTAATCTACAGATTATGTAAGGTTTTTTTGCGTATGATGCTACACATCAAGAAGCGGTCTTCTGCCAATTCTCCTTCTTCTTTTTATAATCGCCCGGCCACCCTTGGTACGCATTCTTTTCCTGAAGCCGCACATTTTTTTATGCTTTATAGAACTTTTCCTGATATTGACTTTCATGCTCGCGTAACTCCTTAAAATATTTCAAGAGACTTAAAAATAAACCTTTGTAACATACGATACAATATAATATTTATTAGTTTTTTGTCAAGACCTTTTGGAAGACTATTGAGTCAAAGGTTTTTTCTTATATCATAAATTTAGACCTCGAAAAGTGTTAAAATCGTATTGACATTAATCTTTTGAATTGATAATATGTCGCAATTAATCGTAAATAATATACCCAGAAATTAGTTAAGACCAATAAAGATGTTCTTGCTTTCCTTCTGAATCAAGAAGGGAGGGGTGATAATTTGTTTTGATTTGCCATCCATAGGGATCTTCCATAAAACTACCACCTACATATCTATCGTCTCATAAAAGGAGAATTGTAATGCAAACAACGACAAAAAGGGATCTATGCGAGAAGATTGCCCGAAGAACAGACAACACCCATATGGTCGTAAAGAAAACGATCCAGATGTTTTTGGATGAGATTATTAGTGAGCTTGCACAAGGCAATCGTATCGAATTACGTGATTTTGGGGTTTTCGAAATACGACAACGCGCTGCACGAAAGGCGAGAAACCCGCGAACTGGCGAGGTAGCTTTTGTGCCAGCAAAAAATGTGGTGGTATTTAAAGTTGGAAAATTGATGAGGGAAAAGGTTGGCAGTCCAACTCAGACACAACAACCTACCCAAGGGGCATAAGGTGGTGGTTATCCAATATGTTTAAACAGAAAAGGGTTGTGGAAAAAGGGGTTATCAAGTATATTTATGATAATTATGCAACGGTAGAAGTGATAAGGCAGAATTCACAGGAATGCAAAAGCTGCAGTAGTTGTGGTGGGGCAGAAAACAAACCAAAACTTTTCGAAGTTAAAGCATTTCCTGGTTTGGAGGTAGGGAGGAGCGTAATGCTTCAAGTAATCGAGCATTCGCCGTATAAGAGTATGATTCTCGTTTTAGTTCTTCCTCTTATTAGCTTAATGATTGGCAGTTTAATAGGGAGAAAATTTTGTTTTATCTATCCAAATTCGCAAGATGTCAGAATGATAGGTTGCGGTTTCATCTTCTTTCTATTGTCTATTTTAGCAGTAAGTATATATGAAAAAACGATAGGAAATCAAAAACAAATACGGCGAAAAATCATATCTATAGATACTCAAGATAATGTCAATCTACTTCCAAGCTAAGCATTCACGTCGTTAACTGCTATTTTCTCTGAATTCTATAATCTCGTATTATCCTTTTCATCATGGAGTAATTATGGAAAGTAGACTAGATGTAGATACAGAAATTGGAAATCTTGCCATTTCTGAGGGATTTGTAACGCCAGCGCAGGTATATACCTGCCAGCGCATTGCAGAGACCTTTGAGCATGAAGACCCACGAAAAAGCCTTGATGCTGTCATGGCAGAACGCGGCTATATCACACCGGAGCAAAGGGATGGACTTTTAAAGATTCTGGGAATTACCTGGGTTTTCTGCCCACATTGTAATAAGGAATTCAAAGAAGCGGATGCCAACATTCAGGAAGTCATGTATTGTAAGCACTGTGAGAAAAGCTTTGAATACCAAAATATCGGCCAGATGGATATGCGTCAAACATCAATAACATCAGGAAAAACCCTGGCTTCTTTTCACCAGCAAACATGCGATTCTTATATAGGAAAATTATTGGGAGAAAAATATGAAATCGTAGAAAAGATTGCTGTGGGAGGATGGAGCACTATCTATAAAGCCAAGAGAAAGTTGCTTAATATCGACGATGTTGTTGCAATGAAAATATTGCATATAAACTTGAGAGAAAACCCGCAGGATATCAAGAGATTTTATAATGAAGCAGCAACTATCTGTGAATTACACCACCCCAATGCTATTTATCTGTATGATTTTGCCCGGGATGCAAATGGCACGATTTACATGGCAATGGAGTTTGTCCACGGTAAGAATTTAAAGGAAATTATCCGAGAGAATGGGCCATTCGCGGTAACAAGAATGTTGCACATTATTTTCCAGGTGTGCGATGTTATATCAGCAGCCCACAAACACCCAAAAAAGATTATCCATCGGGATATTACCCCTCAAAATATCATGTTGTCCAAGGTTGGAGAGTTAGACGATTTTGTAAAAGTTTTGGATTTTGGAATAGCAAAACTTTGGTTGCATGACAATGTGTCTCTCACCGGAAGCATTGTCGGAACCCCCCTTTATATGGCACCTGAGCAATGGACGGGAGCGTGTGATGAAAGGACAGATATCTATTCTCTGGGAACAATTATGTATGAAATGTTAACTGGAGAGACTCCCTTTCAGGGCGATCAAATAGTATTAATGAATAAACACATAAATGAAAAGCCAAAATCTTTCCGGAAACTAGACAAAAAATTAGAAATACCCAAATACATTGAACACATTATTTTCAAATGTTTAGAAAAAGATAAGGAGAAAAGACCCCAATCGGTAGATGAACTAAAATCATTATTGCAAAATGAGAAAGACATCATAAAGTCCACATTCTCGAATTATTCCAGCCGCCCCGTACTTGTTATGATACTTATCTTCCTATTGCTCCCCTTGTCGCTTTACACGTTTTTTTGGTCTGGTAGAAACAAAAAAAATATGACGCTTCCCATAGACAGTGTTTCTCTTCATAAGACACATTCCCGAGAATTACCTGATTTTCAAAAAAGTGATAACGGCAATAATAAGCGCGTAGTTCAGGGTAATGTCGTAGAAACATCTTTAAACAAAGAATTTAACATAAATTATGGCGTATACAAGATCAGCATCATCCCAAGACCAGTTTTGGCTCTACCGTACGACAACGATAACGGTTTCATGCACACGTCATTGGAAAAGTCCATGAGCAAAGATTCTTCCGATAAAGTTGTTGATAAGGTTCAGAAATATAACACCCTTAATGATGATATAAAAGCAATACCAGACAAGGAAGAAATAATAAAAGATGAGATACAAAGGTGGTTGCAGGATTATCAAAAAGCATTGGAAATGGCAGATATTGAAACCTTAAAAGAAGTGGGGTTCATATCTTCAAAAAAAGAAGAAAAAAAGTTCCGGAAGCAAGATTCGTATATTAACTATGTTAGTGTCTCTCTTGAAAACGCAGCAATTGATGTGAAGAATGATGGCAACCAGGCTGTCATTAGTTTTGACAGAGAGGACGAATGGACCGACGAACGCGGCGACCGGCACAAAAAAGTTTCACCAAGAATCACAAAAATCCTTAAGAAGGAAGATGGTGTGTGGAAGATTGCAAAAACTACAGATCAGACGAAGATGCAAGCAATAATGCATCAAAAATATAAAGATATTTTTGATGGCATTACCACAAAATACGGTGGTTTTAGGAAGATGATAGCCAAGCTGTCGTTAGCTTTGACAGAGAAGACGAATGAATCGAATGACGCGACAGCCGACACAAAAAAATTTTTCCGGAAATAACAAAAACCACTTTTTTCTTGACATGAAGGAGTAATAGTGTATTTTTAAAGAATATTTCGATACCGATAAAGGCAAACCCTGAGCGATCAGGGGGCGCAAAGTATAGGGTCTTAGCCTTAACAGGGACGTAAAGGCAAGAAAAGATAGCCTTACTGCCGAAGAGAGATGTGGTTGATCTTTAGCAGTAAGGCTTTTTTTTTGAAAGGGGCTTTATCGATGAAGTTACTCTTTTCCATTACATCTGCTTTATGTATGGTTTTTTCATCTTTCGTATCTTCTTTTGCAACCGAAAGAGTCGATGGGTTTTCCGACTCAGACCAAATCATCTACGAGCTGAGTGAGCAAGTGCTTCAGGATTTAAATGGTCAACATGACACAGATCTGTTAAAGGAGTGCATGGGATTTTATATAGATAACCAACAGTTTGACAGCCCACAGGGAAGCTATAACAAGGCTATTCGCCTTGGGTATCAAATTGTTAATGTTGATCACAAAGACATTGATACCTATACTACGATGGCCTGGTTGTTGTGGTCGAAATGGGTATCATGGACAAAAAATCCAAACCGAATGCCCGATGGCGAAGGGAAAGCCGATCAGGCTGTGGAGCTTCTGAATTGGGGAAAACAGTGGAACCTGAAATCCGGGCGTTTTTATAAAGAATCAGCAGACACCATATGGCCGCTGGCGAAATATTATCGGGCGGATCTCTATGAATTCGTAATCGAAAACTATCGGAAAGCGGATCTCCTGGTGGGATCAAACGATTGCCTTATCAAGGTTCGGATTCGTTTAAATCTTGGCCATGCCTACCGCCAGATTAATGAAAATAAAATCGCTATCTCCTGGTATAAAAAAGTTCTGGAAATTGCTCCGAAGAATGAGGTAGCGCTCCAGTATCTTGCTTGTTTGGAAAATGGATCTGACAAGAAACTCATCTATTAAAATACTTCAGCGATCCTCATAAGAGCTCTTTTTTCCAGAGATAATAAGAGTTTCTATTTTCCTCTGGGCAAACAACCGTAATTCCATCTTTTATCAGGCCTAACGGATGAATCCGGTACTTCCTTGCTATTACGCCTTCAATTCGGAAGTGCAAAATGGGCATCGCGTAGCTTTAATCGGAACAGCGGAAATGCAGAATGAACATTCCTTTGTTTTTACAGGTGCAGCTACGGGTTTTGGTTGTGTTACTTTATTGATGACCCGAACCAACATAAAGATGGCGAATGCGACTATGATAAAATCAATGATGGTATTGATAAATGCCCCATAACCGATAGTAGCCACCCCGGCAGCTTTTGCTTCTGCGCGGCTGCCAAACGGAGTGCCTGATAGGTTAACGAAGAGATTGCTGAAATCCACTTTCCCAAGAAGCAAACCAATTGGCGGCATGATGATATCATTAACCAACGAGGTGATAATCTTGCCAAAAGCAGCTCCTATGATAATACCAACGGCCAAATCGAGGACATTGCCCCTCATGGCAAACGCCTTGAATTCTTTTAAAATAGTCATTTCTCTCTCCTTTCTCAACACCACGTTTTATCAGGTGGAACGATTTAGATATAAACATTAAAGAGCCGATATACTTACCAGCTCCTGAAAATCTGATAGATAATTTGGATTTGACAATATACTAAAAAATAAGTTGATGCGTCAATACTATTTTTGGCGATTACTTCTGAAAGATATGAAAATTTGTGGACTGTAAAAACCTATTAGGGAAGACCAAGAACATGCAGATTCCCCGGTATAAGATTTTTTCAGTTGCTTCATGCTTTTTTCGCTCCCCGTAATGAATCGTCCCATATATCCCGCTTTAGTGCATCGAGAATGGTTTTTACGGCAACCTTCTTATCGTCATTATTTCCCCTCAGGACAGAAATAAGCTTATTGATATATTTTTGTTCGTCTGGTGTGTACATATAGTTGTTGCCCTTCCCTTTCTTAGTAGATGGTTTATTATCATAAAATTATTATTAGGAATACAAATCCATTTTTCGTATCATTGTGGATAGTGTTTTAACCGCTTATTTACCAATCTGTCGCTTAAAATACGTGATTATTTTTATGATTCAAACTATTATGAACCAAGCACCTCTGGCGTTATTATCCTTCGTTTTTCTGACCAACAGCCATACCATTTATGTATCGAGTCAAAAAGGGTAATGATGGCAAGGATTGCCATGATGACAATGAGAACCGCATCGAGTTTAAAAGTGAAGGCCTCCCCAGGTATTGTTGATGATGCAGATTTCTCAAGAAAGTCAAGAAAGAGTTGGTAAGATGCCACAAAGGTTGTTACGAACATAAATACCATCGGCAGAAAGGTCATCCATGCGTATTTGAGTTTATCCATCTTGATGATGATGGTTGTGCCCACACAAAAGGCAATTGCCGCTAAAAGTTGATTTGCAACACCAAACATCGGCCAAATAGTCGAAATACTTCCTGAATAGATGAGATAGCCCCATGACCCAACCACCAGAAGGCTGGATACTATCGTTCCGGGAATCCAGCTTGTTTTTCCTAAAGGTTTATATGCATAACTGCCTAATTCCTGAAGGATAAACCGGGCCACCCTTGTCCCCGTATCAACGGTGGTGAGAATAAAGAGTGCCTCAAACATGAGTGCAAAGTTGTACCAGTATGGCATGAGGGATTTCATGCCGGGCAGACGTGAGAAGAGCGACGCCATGCCAACTGCCAGAGAAACTGCACCACCTGGCCTTCCTGCAATATCAGTTCCGACATCTTCAGAGAGTTGAAAAATTTGACTTACCGGAAAACCCAATTCTGCCAAGGCATCAAACGAAAGATGTGTATTGATCGCAAAGTAATCCCCCGGCATCAGTATCGTTGCTGCAATGACAGCAATCACGGAGACAAATCCCTCTACCAGCATAGCGCCAAATCCAATCAGCTTTATCTCCGACTCATATTGAATCATTTTGGAGGTGGTTCCTGACGAAACGAGGGCATGGAACCCGGATATCGCCCCGCAAGCAATGGTAATAAACATGAAGGGAAACAAGGTTCCCGGTATTACCGGCCCTCCACCGTGGACAAACTTTGTCACGGCAGGCATGTGGATGGCAGGCGCCAGAAATATCACGCCTAAGGCAAGGAGAATGATCGTGCCGATCTTCATGTAGGTAGAAAGATAGTCCCTGGGACAGAGGAGCATCCATACGGGAAGGACCGATGCGGTAAATCCATACAGGGCCATAAGGCCAACAATGAGCTTTCTGTCCAGGTTAAAATAGGGCTCAAGAGGAGAACCGGGAATATAGCTGCCAAAAAAGACAGCTAACACAAGGAGAATTACCCCGATAATGCTGATCTCTGCTACCTTTCCGTATCGGATTTTGTAAAGGTACAGCCCCATAAACAGCGCTATCGGTATGGTAGCCGCTATCGTGAAGGTACCCCAGGCACTGTGGGAGAGTGCGTTGACAACCGCAAGCCCCAGTCCTGCAAGGGCTACAATAATAATAAATAAAATCGCTATTGCTGCGGTAATTCCGGCAACCGGGCCAACCTCATCCCTTGCAATCTGCGCCAGTGACCTGCCATTTCTCCTTACGGATGCCGCAAGAATGACGGTGTCGTGGACAGCGCCACCGACGGACGCGCCTATCAATATCCACAAAAACCCCGGAAGATATCCGAATTGAGCAGCAAGTACCGGCCCTATCAAAGGCCCCGCCCCGGCAATCGCAGCAAAGTGATGACCAAAGAGTATCCACTTATGCGTGGGGTGATAGTCCCTGCCGTCGCGCAACCGTATCGAAGGCGGTATCCGGTTGTCATCGAGACTCAGCACCTTTGTTGCAAGAAATGCTGCGTATAAGCGGTAGGATATGGCAAAGCAACAGACAGAGGCGATAACAAGCCAAAGTGCGTTGACCTCTTCTGCAGGCCAGAATATTTGGGTAGCTACCCCCAGAGCAAATGCGCCTGCGACAGCAGTTATGACAAGAATAATATTTGATACTTTCATGATGGAAGCGAGTTGTTCTGCATCACAGGAGCGACTTCTTCTCACTCGTTTGACGATGCTTAAAATATTCAACAACCGCGGGGACCAGCGAAATGATGATGATTGCAATAATCATAAAACTAAAATTCTTTTTCATAAAGGGTAAATTGCCGAGGAAATAACCCAGAAAGGCAAAGAGCGGTACCCAGAAAATAGCCCCGAGAATATTGTACGAAGCAAAGCGGAAATACCCCATGCGGCCAATACCCGCAATAAATGGAGCAAAGGTGCGAATAATAGGAATAAACCGGGCAATGATAATCGTTTTGCCGCCGTACTTTTCAAAGAACCGGTACGTTCGCTCAAGATACTCCGGATTAAAAAATACGGATTTATGTTTTCTGAATATTTTCGGGCCGATATGATAACCAAACCAATAGTTTGCCGTATCTCCAAGAATTGCTGCAATCACTAAAACCACAACCAGCGTATATACATTCAAAGCCCCCGTGGCGGCAATGGCGCCAGCGGCGAATAACAAAGAGTCTCCTGGTAAAAAAGGCGTGGCGATGAATCCCGTCTCTGCAAATACAATCAGGCATAAGAATACATATACCCAGACGCCATACGTGCTGACTAATTCGAATAAGTGAATATCCAGATGTAAAACGAAATCGATAAAATATTTTCCCCACACTACCATTCTCTTTCCTTTCCAGAATAAAAAGTATCTTATCATACCAACAATTGTCCGGATATTTTAGTAAATATTTTTGTTGAATCAAGAAAATCCTTTTTCAGGAAAACGGACTCAACCTGCATCTCGTGTCTTATAAAAAAGATTTGATAGCTAGATTGATTCTGAGAATGCAGCTTTACAGCCAGCGACGTACTCTACTGACAAAATTTCCGAAGGATGCATTTTTAGAAAAATTCGGCAGCAGCATTTTTTTAGAACGCATCAAAAATTTTTATGGCTTGAAAAATCTTTAGTTTATTTTATGATGATGATTAAAATAAAAAAGGGAGGTGAATACTAGACCATGACACAGTTGACCCATTTTGACGAGCAAGGCGCATCCCGTATGGTGGATGTCAGCAATAAAGAAATTACCGACAGGGTTGCCGTCGCCCATGCAAAGGTTATTATGAAACCTGAGACCTTCCGGCTTATTATGGATAAACAAATACAAAAGGGAGATGTGCTGGAGGTGGCCAGAGTCGCAGGGATTATGGCCGCAAAGCAGACCTTTACCCTGATTCCGATGTGTCATCCACTCAACTTAACGAGTGTGAAAATTGACTATACAAACAATTCTTTAAATGAAATTGATGTACTTTCAGAGGTGAGAGTGACAGGAAAAACCGGGGTAGAGATGGAGGCGATTACCGCTGCCGCTGTCTGTGCCATTACGATATATGATATGTGTAAGGCCGTAGATAAGGAGATGGTAATCAGCGATATTCATGTGGTAAAAAAATCAGGCGGGAAGAGCGGGACATTTGTTTTTGGTAAAGGTACATAAGCAGGACGAATCGGAAGAGAAAATAAAATGAGAAAGGGAGAAAAATCGAGCTAACAGTACGACGCCCACACCTGACCTCCCCCATCGATGGCTTACTGTTGGACAAAATTTGGCTGGACAAAATAAATATTTTATATCAATTTAG
>CAZBCT010000053.1:0-20560 GCA_964490485.1 uncultured Candidatus Brocadia sp.
GATTTTGTACTGACATATTTTAACTTGTTGTTTTCAAAACTCACCGACCGTGACTCACCTTCGTCATAAAGAACCTCTGCAGAAGGCGTCTGTTTCAAAGCCAATTCCAGGACTTTTTCTTCAACTTTATTCATCGATTTAACCTCGCTATGATTTTTATTATTTCAATCTAAAACTCGCAGCCTTGTCTTCCTTTCCTTCTTCAAGACCCTCCGTCTTTATCCGAATGCGCAGATCATTTGCGCTGTCAGCATAGGCAAGGGTATTTTCGTAACTAATCCTACCCTCCTTATAAAACTGAAATAAAGATTGGTCAAAAGTCAGCATGCCTTCTTGTGTTCCTCGCGACATCGTTTCTTTTAATAATTCAACCTCTTTCTTGAGAATAAGATCTTTGATCCTGGGACTATCCAGCAAGATTTCTAAGGATGCAACCCGCTTCCCATCCTTTGAGGGCACCAGCCGTTGAGAAATGATGGAACGGAGATTGAGAGACAGGAGTAAATATATTTGCTCATGACGCTCTGCAGGAAAAAAGTTTATGATGCGTTCTATTGCCTGATTGGCATTATTTGCATGCAAGGTGCCAAGGCAGAGATGTCCTGTCTCTGCAAACGTAATGGCCGATTCCATGGTCTCTGTATCACGAATCTCACCAACGAGGATAACATCAGGCGCCTGGCGCAGCGTGTTTTTTAATGCATCAGCAAACGACAGCGTGTCCATGCCGACTTCCCTTTGCGTAATAACTGATTTCTTATGCGGATGCACAAATTCTATGGGGTCTTCCACAGTGATAATGTGTCCGGAACTATTGGTATTCCGGTAATCTATCATAGCCGCAAGCGTCGTTGATTTACCGGAACCTGTCGCCCCCACCACAAGCACCAAACCGCGCTTTGTCATAATTATGTCCTTAAGTATGGGGGGAAGCTGTAAATCATCGATAGTTTTAATATTAATTTTTATCTGCCTTATGACCATGCCGATGTGTCTTCTCTGGAAAAAGATATTTACCCGGAACCGCCCCAATTCCGGATAATATAAGGCCAGATTCATCTCCATCTTATCGTAAAAATCTTTTCTTTGTTTGTCATTCATTACACTTTCAGCAAGGATACGGACGTCTTCGGCCATTAAGTTTTTTGTTCCGTATGGCGTATTCGCACCCTCTCTGCGGAAAATAGCCGGGAGATCAACGGTAATATAGATATCCGAGGCATCGAGGCGAACCATTTCCTGCAAGAGTTCTTTCATTTCCATTTTACTTATTTTCTATTTAAGGCCGCTCAAAACACTTGGGCTGCTTACCAGCAGTTCTATCGATTCTTTTGCAACTAAACCTTTCTGATAGAGTTCTACCAACGACTGATCCATCGTTTGCATGCCGTGCTGTCGCCCCGTTTGTATCGATGAAGGGATTTGGGCTATCTTGTTTTCACGTATCAGGTTTCTTACCGCCGATGTGCCTGTCATAATTTCTAATGCGGCGACCCGCCCCGTTCCGTCCTTTTTCTTGACAAGCTGTTGAGTAATCACTGCCTGCAACGACTCAGAAAACATCGTCCGTACCTGTTCCTGCTGATTAGGCGGAAAAACGTCAATGATTCTGTCCACCGTTTTAGGTGCACTGGACGTGTGTAACGTGCCAAAGACCAGATGGCCGGTTTCTGCGGCAGTAAGAGCAAGTGAAATTGTTTCCAAATCTCTCATTTCACCAACCAGGATAATGTCAGGGTCTTCACGCAATGCCGACCTCAAGGCATTGGCAAAGCTATGCGTATGCGCTCCCAATTCCCTCTGATTAACAAGTGAGTTTTTTGACTGATGCACAAACTCTATAGGATCTTCTACCGTAAGAATATGACATTTTTCTTCACGGTTGATGAGATCAATCATTGCCGCAAGGGTAGTGGACTTCCCACTCCCGGTAGGTCCGGTAACAAGGACGAGCCCTTTTTCTTTTTTCGTGAGATCGCCCACAATCTTTGGCATGTTAAGCTGTTCCAAAGTAAGGATATTCACGGGAATTGTCCTGAAGACTATGGATTCCCCTCTGCTCTGGACGAAGGCATTCACCCTGAACCGTCCGGTATTACTCAGTGCAATGGCAAAATCAAGTTCATGGCGCTCTTCATAAACCTTGCGCTGTTGGTCATTCAGGATATCATACAGCATCTTATGCACTGCTTCTCTATCCAACGGCGGCGCATCAATTTTTCTCATATCTCCATGAATACGGATCATGGGCGGCTCACCTGAACTGATATGAATATCCGATGCGTTTTCTTTTTTAGCGAATGCGAGCAGTTCTAAAATTTCCATCGTTATCTCCCTCCGATAACGACGTTTCGTATACGAACGTGCGGACCGCCATCGCTGACCCGCAACGGCGACTGCCCGCCTTTACCGCATCCCCCAAGACCTCCGTAAATTTCAAGATCGTCTCCAATGGCATCAATATTCATCAACGTCTCAAACACATTTCCCGTAAGAACAACATCCCGCACCTTTTCCTGCAACTTCCCGTTTCTTATCATATAAGCCTCTTCAGCGCTGAAGGTAAACATTTCCATGTTTGTCTGTCCTCCCAGGGATCCAATGGCATAAATGCCGTTATCCACTTCAGAGAGCATTTTCTGAAAGGTGTAATCGCGGGGCTCCATATAGGTATTGGTCATGCGTACGATGGGTGCATGGGCATATCCTATTGCCCGCGCATTACCGGTCGGTTTTTCATGCATCTTTGCAGCGGTTTCCCGTGAGTGGAGGCGGCTTGCCAGAATGCCGTCTTTAATAAGATACGTCTTTTGCGTCGGGGTCCCCTCATTATCGTATCTATTGTACCCCGCTTCACCAACCAGAGACCCGTCGTCTACGATGGAAAGGGCATTCATCCCAAAACGTTTTCCAAGAACCATAATCTCACGCATCTTCTTGTTTTCATAAATAAAATCGGCCTCACTGAGATGCCCGAATGCTTCATGGACAAAGACACCACAAAGTTTGGGATCAACAATAACGGTGTATTTCCCTCCGGCTACCGGCTTTGCAGCGAGCAGGTCAATCGCGCGTTTCGTTACTTCCTGGCATTTATCTTCCATATGCTGGACATTGCCAAACCCCCGCAAATCACCGACGGAATGATAGGACTGTTGTACATTCATACCATCTCTGGCCATGGCAAGCAGTGAAATGCCGCAAAAGATCGTTTCCTGCACGATAAAACTACCGTCGGTATTGGCAAAATATACCGTTCCGTGCGAATCAAGATACCGCACATTAGAAGTTTGTATCTGCTTCGACGAGAGGATGATATTGTTATATTTATTACACATCGCCTGTTTGTCCGTTAAAGAGACATTGGCAGGATCAATCTCTACCGTTGTTTTCACGACATCATGCACTACCGGTACCGGAGCAAGCAGGCTCTTCTCTGTGCCAACAAATCGTGCCTGCTCACAAGCCATCTCCACGTATCTTGGGAGATTCGCAATATCATTAAAGGCAACAAATCCCCAGCCGCCTTTAACTGATGCCCTCACACATCCGCCAAAGGCACTATTTTCACCAATACTTTCAAGCTCTTTCCCGACATAGGTAATTCCTGTGTTAACACCTTCCTGAGCTCGTATTTCAACATAATCGGCCTTTGCCAATTTAAGGGCATTTTTTATGAGTTTTTCCATGGAAATTTTTCCTTTGAATTATCAATCATGTGCTAAATACAATTACTTTTTTGTAAGTATCCACTATTGTAACATCTTTTCAAGGGCATCTTCATCCAGGATGTGGACATGAAACTCTCTGGCCTTATCGAGTTTGGTGCCGGGATCTTTACCCACAACAAGATAATCGGTCTTTTTACTCACCTGAGACAGAATCCGTCCTCCCTGATTTTTAATGAATATCTCAGCTTCCTTGCGGGAGTATTTTTGTAACGCACCAGTAATGACAAAAGATTTCCCGGAAATTTTCTGGTTTTTTCCTGATGTTGATATTTTTTGTTTTCTGATATTCACACCGGCGGTTTTCAGTTTCTCGATGATGTGCTGAGTGTGTTTGTCCTGAAAAAATTCAATAATGCTCTTTGCAACAACGGGTCCAATTTCATATATCCCCTCCAATGCGTCCTGCGTTGCATATGCCAATGCGTCCAGGGTATCGAAATGGTCCGACAAGACTTCTGCCGTATGAACGCCTACATTGCTTATTCCCAGGGCACAAATCAATCGGTCTAAATTCCGTTGTTTGCTCTCTTCAATGGCACAAATCAAATTTGAAGATGATTTTTCGCCCATCCGTTCCAATTTCATCAAATCATCGTGCTTAAGATAATAAATATCAGCGTAATCTTTAACAAAACCCTTGTCAACCAATTGTTCAACGAGTGCGGGACCAAACCCTTCTATATCCATGGCATGCCGGCCTGCAAAGTATTGAATGCGTCTTTTTGCCTGCGCCCGGCAAAAAGGATTATGGCAGCGCAAGTATACACCATCTTTCCGGACGGCGTCTTTACATTCGGGACAGTTCGTTGGCTCTTGAAAAGTCCGTTCCGTGCCATCGCGTTTTTCTTTTACAACAGAGACGACTTGCGGGATAATCTCACCGGCCTTTTGCACCACAACATGGTCTCCCACGTGTATATCTTTCCGGGAAATTTCTTCAAAATTGTGAAGCGTCGCACGACAGACCACGGTACCTGCAAGGGGAACCGGGGAGAGATTGGCAACGGGTGTTATCGTCCCTGTCTTCCCCACCTGCATGACAATTTCTTCAACCTTTGTAATGGCCTGTTCAGGCTGATATTTATAAGAAATCACCCAGCGCGGAGCCTTGCTCGTAGCGCCTAATTGCTCATGCAGGGGAAGCGAATTAACCTTGATAACCATGCCGTCTACCATGTAGTCGAGATCGTTGCGTTTCTTATCCCATTCGTTACAATACTGAATGACTGCCCCGATATTCTCACATACCCGGGTATGGGGATTTACCGGCAAACTGAAATCCCGAATAAGTTCCAGGCACTGCATTTGGGTCTCGATTTCAAAATCCTCAGAATATCCGATGGCATAAGCAAAAATGCATAAACGCCTTTTGGCGGTGATACGAGGGTCGAGAAGTTTCAGAGTACCTGCGGCAGCATTCCGGGGATTGGCAAATTGCGGTTCACCAGCCTCCTCTCGTTCCTCATTCAGTCTCTGAAATTCCTTGTTGGGCAAGTACATTTCTCCCCGGATTTCTAAAACAGACGGAGGGTTCTGCTTTCGGCCAACAGATTCTAATTTCAAAGGAATTTGTCGAACTGTTCTTAAATTTGCCGTTACATCATCACCTTTGAAACCGTCACCCCTGGTAGCCCCCCATGCAAACAAACCTTTTTCGTACCAGAGCGTAATAGCAACTCCATCAATTTTTAACTCAACAACATATTCAATATCCCGATGCGCATCAATACCTGCCATACGCTTGATACGCTGATCAAATTCTTTCAATTCCTTATCTGAGTAAGTATTGTCAATACTCAGCATGGGAATTTTGTGCTCTATCGTAGGAAACTGTGCAAGGGGTTCTCCCCCTACGCGCTGGGTCGGAGAATCAGCGGTAATGAGGTGTTGATGTGCCTTTTCGAGTTGTTGTAATTCTTTTAGGAGTTGATCATATTCATAGTCAGGAATCTCTGGATTATTTTCTACATAATACTTTTTGTCATGGTACCGTATTGTATCGCGAAGCTGTTCAATCTTTTCCTTAATCGATATCATAGAGGCGGGTGCGAAACATAGTCATAACCAAGTGCCTTGATAAACCATAGTGGCTTACGAAGGAGCGTAAAGTGTTCAATTTTTAGACAATCAACCTCTTTTTGCATCCGAATCGCAAATCTTATGCTAATTTAGTATATCACAATTTATATCTCTGTCAACGAATTATGTTTTAAAGATATAAATCACTTGACTTTATCGTGTGTTTGTTATAAAATCCGATACGCGTACATAAATGATCTCTTGGTATAACTCCCATAATAATAAATTCTTATGAATTCGATAAATCATCCTAAGCATGGAGTGGAAAATTTATGACAAAAGGAAATGATTCAAGGGAGTTTTTTGAGATATTTAAACCGATGCAGAAGGTAGAGCATGAGCAAAAAAGTGACGTTACATCTCAAGAAGAACCAACAGTGGCAGGCCCTCAGTCGAAACCACTCAATCAAGATGAGAAATCAGTTGACAAATCTACATCAACAGACCCGCTGGGATGGATCAAGAGAACAAGCGCAGAAGACCCATTTTTAAAGGAAAAGAAGAAAGACACACAATCCGTTTTTACTCCGGTAAAAGGAGAACGTCCCTTGCGCAAGGATGAGGTGGTAATAAGGCAGGAGACCCTGATTATCGGCGCTATTGCAGCAACTTTTTTATCAATAGCATGTTTCTTCGTTGGACACAAAGTTGGATACAATAAAGGCATCCTGAGTCAGACGGAAGAGTGGTTGGAAACAATAGAACCGCAGGACGCAAAAAAACCTGTATTTACACAATCAGCACCGGAAAATGTTCCACAAAAGTTAGCAACAAAGCCGGCGGCGCAGCAAACAGAGAAACAGAGTGAACAACCGAAGCCAATTATCAAAGATAAGTGGACGTTACGCATAATTTCTTATAAAAACACCAAGGAAAATTTGGAAAAGGCAAAAGCCATGGCAAAAATAATACAGGATATCGTCAGACATGATACCTTTATCGTAAACACCGGTAAGGAGATTTTTATTTGCGCCGGTGAATTTGAGGAAGCTGATAGCGCGGATTTAATTGCCGCACAAAAGATACTAACTGAGTATAAATATCAAAATAAAAAACAATTTGAGGGATGCTATCCCGTCCGTATGAGATAGAAATCAGGAGGAAACATGAGTGTCGATAAAAGTTTAAAACTGAAGGGCAAGTTGGTAAGGCCCAGAAATGTATTTACCAGGACTGAGCGTATCAAATTGCTTAAGGGGGAAGGAAAATGGACGCCAACAATGTCTGTGTTTGGCATTCCCAAAGTGAAAACCGTCAAGATAAAACGAAAAGCTAAGGCTGAGAAAAAGGAGGCGAAAGCTGAAGCAACACCGGCTGCCGGAACACCTTCAGCAAGTGGTAGTGCATCAGCATCTCCTGCCGCCAAGGAAAAGGCCAAGAAATAATGATCGCCCACCGGATGTCGAAAATCGACTCCTCGGGAATAAGAAAGGTCTTTGATCTGGCACAAAAAATGCGAAATCCGGTGAACCTCAGTATAGGTCAGCCGGATTTTGACGTTCCTGAGGAGATTAAAGCTGAGGCAATTAAAGCCATTAAAGACGGCGCCAATAAATATACCGTTACCCAGGGCATTGCCGAACTCCGCGACGGTTTACTCAAACGACTCCGGAATCAACGCGGAGTAAACGCAGAGGACATCCTGATCACATCAGGAGTCTCCGGCGCTTTAACCCTGGCCTTCATGGCGCTGATTAACCCTGAGGATGAGGTACTCATACCCGACCCCGCGTTTGTAAGCTATAAACACTTAGTGAATTTCTGCAGCGGCAAACCGGTTTTCATTGATACCTATCCCGACTTTCAACTGACGGCTGCACGTATCCAGCCCTGCCTCACCAAAAAATCCAAAGTACTCGTTATGAATAGCCCTGCCAATCCAACCGGGATTATGTGTACCAGCCGCGATATAAAAGATATTGCAGACCTCGCTAAAAAACACAACCTCCTCGTTATTTCAGACGAGATATACCACGATTTCGATTATCATCATGAGTTTGAGAGTATTGGCAGATACTATGAAAAAACCCTTGTTCTCGATGGGTTTTCCAAGTCCTTCGCTGCAACGGGCTGGCGCATGGGATATGCGGCAGGCCCCGCGCACATAATTCGCGAAATGATCAAACTACAGCAATATACCTTTGTTTGCGCCCCTGCTCCCGCTCAGTATGCAATAGCAAAATCTTTAGACACCGACCTGAGCAAATACATCGCGAGCTACAAAAAGAAAAGAGATATGATGTATGATGGTCTAAAGGATAATTTTCGAATAGTAAAACCTGATGGGGCATTTTACTTTTTTCCCCAGGTACCGTGGGGCAACGACGAAGAGTTTGTTGCGTCTGCTATTAAAAAAAATCTCCTCGTTATTCCCGGCAGCGTCTTTTCTGAACGTAATACCCACTTCCGGATTTCTTACGCAGCCTCAGAAGAAACCATTAACCGCGGCATAGACATTCTCAACAGCCTCCTCACCCAGTGATAAATAAAAAGCATGGCCACCGATCCCCTGCAGGTCAGGGTTACGTTAAATACAAATACAAGTAATTCCAGGTAAAAAAGAAGGAAAATAAACCGGCTTTTTCAAAATGGTTCTTCTCTACTATTTTCATGAACCATGAAGAGACAGGAAAAAGCACGGCAAACAGAGAACATCTCCACGATATTAAAGCAAGACCCATCAACCGGGACGAAAGACATCAATGGGATGAACTCATTCGTCACCACCATTACCAGGGATTTCATTCCCTCATCGGGGAAAGTATCCGATACATAGCCGTGTATCAGAAACAGTGGTTTGCTTTGATCGGATGGCCAGCAACTGCACTCAAGTGTAAGGTGCAGAATCAATGGATTGGATGGCCTTCCTTTTTTAGGTGGTAGATTTTATTGCAAAAAAAGGTTTTGCATGAATGGTGTGATGTTTTGATCACAATGCGTATCTATTTATTATTTAAAGAATTAAAGATAACATGGTTTTTTTGGTACACTACGGGGAATAGAGAAAAAGGACTCGCCACCGAAAGGCATAAAATTACATTTTGTGTGAAAAACTTGTATGAAAAAATTTGACATTTTTAAATGTTATGGTATTATTACAAAATATTAATTTCAAAACTGCTGATTTGATAAAGGCAAACCCTGAGTGATCAGGCGACGCAAAGTATAGGGTCTTTCATGTACAGGGACGTACAAGGACTTGTATAAAAAAGTCCTTTTTTTGCATTGAGGAAGTAGTTCCAGAAAAGACAGCCTTACTGCCAAAGATGTTTTCAATAAACATTTTTCGTAGTAAGGCTTTTTTTGTTTAAAAAACAGGTACTTTTCATATTGGTGATACTTCTATTGAAGAAATTCAGGTTTTATTCATTTTTAATAACATTTCTCCTTTTTTCCCACGTCCTTCCATCCCAAGCGCAATACGAAAGTGTACCTTTTAGCGTTATCTGGAATAACTCCCGCCTGAGTGTTACTGCCAATGGAGTTTCACCCATTTTAATCCTTTGTGAAGTATCTCGCCAAACAGGTATAGAGATCCAAGTGTCCGAAAATCTGCATGAACCGATTACCGCAAATTTTTCCAACCTCACCCTTCATGATGGTCTTAAAGCACTTCTAACGCATATGAATTACGTCATTTATAAAAAATCATCATCGCGGGTGTACGTGCAAATCTTAGGTATTCGAAATACTCATTCTTCTGAATCTCTCGTTTCTGAGTCGGCTATAGCACCTGAAGATGACTCTTTAGGTAATGACCAACAAGGGGCTGACGTCAACACACGACTTCTAAATATTCAGGAACTCTGCAAAACAAATTCTCCGCATAACGAAGACGCCCTCTGTGCCGCAACACATGACCAAGACCCTTCGGTCAGAGAACTTGCGTATAAACTTCTTTATGAAAAGAACAACAAAAAAGCATTGAATATCTTGATTGACAACGCGAAAAATTCTGACGATAACATCCGTAAAACGGCGATTATCGCACTAGGCGAATTCACTGGTTCTGATGTGATACCAGTATTGCAAGATGCAACCGAAGACCCTGATATAGATATCAGATATACGGCTTTTCAACAGCTATCTCAAATATCTTCTCAGGAAGGAATTGCCGTTTTAAAGTCGAGACTAACCCATATCAACCCGGAAATAAGGATGATGGCGTTCGATACAATGGTAGCCAAAGGAGAAGAATTTGCTCTTGAAGCAGCACGGTTAATCCGCGACGATAAGGATGAATTGGTGAGTAGTAAGGCAGAGGGACTTATTAGTGAATTTGAAGCAAGAGAAGTTGCTGTAAAATAAGAGCGATGGGGAGCGATACTGAAAATCCGTGTACGTCAGAACTTCACGCATGGTTTTGTGAGGGAAGTCGGATTTAATTCTGCGATTAAATGCGGTAGCACTTCTCACATCGAAAAGGGGAGAAACGGAGAAAAATAAACTATGTCACAAAGAAGTGATGCTCGGCAGAAAACACATCCTTTTATCATTATTATTTATCTTAAGGCACTTTTTATTTCTTAAAGGAGGGACAAAAGTGAAAAGAATATATTTATTTATCATGGCCGTTTTGTCTGTTGTCTTGCTTAATGCATCTATCTTATTAGCACAAGATGAGCAGAAAGGAAAACTTGGATTCGGCTTCGATCCCGGGCTTGTAGCCGGGAAAGATTATGTTGCAGGACAGTTGATCGTTGGGATTAAAAAAGGCAGGAGTACGCGTGGTACTAAAATAAAGGCGGGGGCGTCGAAGGGAACGGTCGTAAAAGAGATAAAGAATGTTGCCTTGTTATTACAGTTCCCATCGGAAGACGCGGTGATAGCCGCCGCCAATGCGCTTAAGAAGCTTCCCAGCGTGGCATTTGTTGAAAGAAACGGTTTTATGAGCATACCACCTGAGCCGATACATCCGGACTTAAAGGGCAGGCGCACCGATAAAAACGATATGGAAAGTCTGTCCGTGTCAACTGATCCGGGGACGGGATATCAGTGGCATCACACCGTAATAAGGAAAACCGCCAGCTTGGGAACGCTTTCTGCCACACCACCGACGGTTGCTGTGTTAGATACCGGTGTGGATTACACGCACCCAGACCTCTCGGGTAAGGTTATTTTAGGCAGGAACTGCATTGAAAACAATTTCGACCCTTTCGACGACCATGGGCATGGCACTCACGTTGCCGGAATTATTGCAGCAAAAGGGGCAAACGGTATGTATGGAGAAGGGGTGTGTCCCAATGCCAAGATATTAGCGGTAAAAGTTCTTGCTGGCACCGGATCGGGAAGTTATTTTGACATTGCAGCAGGTATGGCATATACGAGGTCGGTAGCAGCAAGCATAACACCACCTGTTAGAGTAATAAACATGAGCCTCGGCGGACCTTCCAACAGCTCGTTGCTGGAAACAGAAGTGCTTGCAATTAAAAATGCCGGATTGGTGCTCGTGGCAGCCGCCGGTAATAATAACACAACCGCCCCCTCTTATCCAGGAGCCTATCCCAACACCGCCCTTCGGGTTATGGCAACAGAACAGAATGATTACAGGACATGGTTTTCAAACTTCAGTCCCGTCGCGACTCCAGGCCAGTATAACATTGCCGCACCTGGCTGGGAGATACCATCAACCACCCCTGGCGCGGGTTATGAGGCCATGTCTGGGACGTCTATGGCGTCTCCAGTAGTAGCCGGTGCCGTTGCGCTAGTTTGGGGGCAAATACCAGCCCTCTCAAGAGACGGGCTGGTGGCGAGGCTTGTAAATAATGGAAAATTACTACCTGCGGGGATATCCAGTGGTTTTCCCGTTGCAACGAGAAGGCTTGATGTGCGGCAAGCGTTGCTTGGCACAGTTGAACGCGCCATCGTGGGAAGGATTCTCGACCCATTTACCGGCAAAGCGCCCAGTTCACCCACCACACCTACCAGAGCCAGGTTGTTTTCTGGAGCTACCCAATTGGCATCTGATTGGACCAATAATGGTGGGTCTTACGAAATGACCAGGCTTCAAACGGGTACCTCCAGAAGGCTTATGGCGAACCACGCTGGATATCCAAATGCACAGATCAGGACTCGCATTGCCATTGCCTCCGTAGCCGGGCCATTTACGGATGCACTTCCAAAGGCAAGGCCATCAGGACAAGCAACCATTACTCTTGATTGGAGATCCGTACAACCTTTTTCCACCATGGGCTGTTTAACTTGTGAGGGTTGGCTGTTAGATCTTGTCGTAAAAATGCCGGATGGAAGTTACATATACGGTGGTAACCGTGGTGACTTGTTAACCGCCCCGTATGTAGCATTTCCTCGCGATTCTGAGGACGACAATGATTATGAGCCTCTAGAGACGATTGTTATTGGAAATCTGGCGCAAAATGGTATCTACAAAGTGTTTGTTTGGAATACGACGAGCAATCCGTGGGCTGGATCAGGTGCATCAGTTCAGCTATATAACGGCGCGGCCACTCTTGGATCCTTTTATGCCGCTCCTCCGTCGTCCGCCGGGACACTAGCCTACTGGCACATTGGCAACCTCACTAAGTCAGGTAGTGCGTATACATGGACAAATGTCAACGTCGCCACATCTACCCTACCATAGGTACAGATAAGTTTTGGGTAATAAGCGTTCGAGGATTTTAGGATGGAGGGGCAGGTCACATATTGCCCCTCCATTGAATTTATTGGGTGAATACCATGGGAAAAATTCTTTTGTGCATTTTGATATTTACGGGCATTCAACTTGGCTGCACGAGCAACCAGCCGGCTGAAATAAAAACAACGAACCCTTCTGTTGAAGGTATTGTAAATTTTGCGCCACCCACTATGGCTATCGGAGGTGAGGTGGATCCGTCTGGTTTTTTCTTGACAAACATTCGATGGATTTCCGGTCAGCCGGATTATCTTTACTCCAGAATCTATGTTGAGGGGCAGATTGACTCGTCCTACCTGAATAAACGTGTCCGGGTTACAGGAAAAACGGAATTAGTTACAGCAGGTGGCGTGGAAACGCCGAAGCGTACATTTTTAAAAATTCAGGCAGAACAGATTGCAGTAGTCGATTGAATTTTGGATTGAAATGACGTCATAAAGCCGGAAATGTTTGTTCATGCCCGAGAGAACCCGGAAGAATGTATTTTGTGGATAACGAGGCAAGAAGAAGCATAATGCGCCAAAGCGGAAAGGAAATAGTCATGTTCCGTGGTGGATGGTAGCACTGTAGATGGCAGTATTCCAGTGCACTCTGGTTGTGCAGTCCCGATGGGCAAATGCAGAGAGATGTGCATTGAGGCGCGGGTTGCATGCCAGAGAGCCCTTGAAGAGGTCTACTGGAAACATATGATCTGGCCTTAAAAAATACCACTCCAAAACCCCAGTTGAGTGAGGTCTTGTCTGAAGATGAACTAAAAAACTAGGGGGTGGAAGAGATACTGAGAAAGTCAAAAGCGCTGGATGTTATATGGAAGCAGCCGGTTACGGGGCATACGTATTAAGTTAAGGAACACCAATCACCGGCAACCCCTTATGCGTACTGAATCCGTCTGTCCCCCACCAGCGGGGGACAACTACCCGTCGCATTTTCGATCGTATTCATACCGTTGCAAATCACAAGGGGCATGCATGGACAAACGGGGTTTGTCCATGCCACCAGAAAACCGTTTAACTTGGCACCCATGGGTTACGGGGTACCAGCTCCAGGTGGAAATGGAGCAAATGACAGAAACAACCAGGAATCCTGATATGTTATGGGAATGCTGGTCTGCGTTGGGAAATGATCTGCAGTTGATAGCGGAGGCCTTGGTCAGGCAGACGCTTGCGGAGAGATTATTACACAACTGGTATGTCTTTGATGCACGATATCACGGGAGATTGAAGAAATGCGCGATGAAACGTATAGAAGGAGAAAGGAGCGTCATAAATGAAAAGAATATATTTATTTATCATGGCCGTTTTGTCTGTTGTCTTGCTTAATGCATCTATCTTATTAGCACAAGATGAGCAGAAAGGAAAACTTGGATTCGGCTTCGATCCCGGGCTTGTAGCCGGGAAAGATTATGTTGCAGGACAGTTGATCGTTGGGATTAAAAAAGGCAGGAGTACGCGTGGTACTAAAATAAAGGCGGGGGCGTCGAAGGGAACGGTCGTAAAAGAGATAAAGAATGTTGCCTTGTTATTACAGTTCCCATCGGAAGACGCGGTGATAGCCGCCGCCAATGCGCTTAAGAAGCTTCCCAGCGTGGCATTTGTTGAAAGAAACGGTTTTATGAGCATACCACCTGAGCCGATACATCCGGACTTAAAGGGCAGGCGCACCGATAAAAACGATATGGAAAGTCTGTCCGTGTCAACTGATCCGGGGACGGGATATCAGTGGCATCACACCGTAATAAGGAAAACCGCCAGCTTGGGAACGCTTTCTGCCACACCACCGACGGTTGCTGTGTTAGATACCGGTGTGGATTACACGCACCCAGACCTCTCGGGTAAGGTTATTTTAGGCAGGAACTGCATTGAAAACAATTTCGACCCTTTCGACGACCATGGGCATGGCACTCACGTTGCCGGAATTATTGCAGCAAAAGGGGCAAACGGTATGTATGGAGAAGGGGTGTGTCCCAATGCCAAGATATTAGCGGTAAAAGTTCTTGCTGGCACCGGATCGGGAAGTTATTTTGACATTGCAGCAGGTATGGCATATACGAGGTCGGTAGCAGCAAGCATAACACCACCTGTTAGAGTAATAAACATGAGCCTCGGCGGACCTTCCAACAGCTCGTTGCTGGAAACAGAAGTGCTTGCAATTAAAAATGCCGGATTGGTGCTCGTGGCAGCCGCCGGTAATAATAACACAACCGCCCCCTCTTATCCAGGAGCCTATCCCAACACCGCCCTTCGGGTTATGGCAACAGAACAGAATGATTACAGGACATGGTTTTCAAACTTCAGTCCCGTCGCGACTCCAGGCCAGTATAACATTGCCGCACCTGGCTGGGAGATACCATCAACCACCCCTGGCGCGGGTTATGAGGCCATGTCTGGGACGTCTATGGCGTCTCCAGTAGTAGCCGGTGCCGTTGCGCTAGTTTGGGGGCAAATACCAGCCCTCTCAAGAGACGGGCTGGTGGCGAGGCTTGTAAATAATGGAAAATTACTACCTGCGGGGATATCCAGTGGTTTTCCCGTTGCAACGAGAAGGCTTGATGTGCGGCAAGCGTTGCTTGGCACAGTTGAACGCGCCATCGTGGGAAGGATTCTCGACCCATTTACCGGCAAAGCGCCCAGTTCACCCACCACACCTACCAGAGCCAGGTTGTTTTCTGGAGCTACCCAATTGGCATCTGATTGGACCAATAATGGTGGGTCTTACGAAATGACCAGGCTTCAAACGGGTACCTCCAGAAGGCTTATGGCGAACCACGCTGGATATCCAAATGCACAGATCAGGACTCGCATTGCCATTGCCTCCGTAGCCGGGCCATTTACGGATGCACTTCCAAAGGCAAGGCCATCAGGACAAGCAACCATTACTCTTGATTGGAGGTCAGTACAACCTTTTTCCACCATGGGCTGTTCAACTTGTGAGGGTTGGCTGTTAGATCTTGTCGTAAAAATGCCGGATGGAATTTACATATACGGTGGCAACCGTGGTGACTTGTTAACCGCCCCGTATGTAGCATTTCCTCGCGATTCGGAGGACAATGATGATTATGAGCCGCTCGAGACGATTGTTATCGGAAATTTGGCGCAAAATGGTATCTACAAGGTGTTTGCTTGGAATACGACGAGCAATCCGTGGGCTGGGTCAGGTGCATCAGTTCAGCTATATAACGGCGCGGCCACGCTTGGACTCTTTTATGCCGCTCCTCCGTCATCCGCCGGGACACTAGCCTACTGGCACGTTGGCAACCTCACCAAGTCAGGTAGTGCATATACATGGACAAATGTCAACGTCGCCACATCCACCCTACCATAGGTACAAATAAGTTTTGGGTAATAAGCGTTCGAGGATTTTAGTATGGAGGGGCAGATTGACTCATCCTACCTGAATAAGCGTGTCCGGGTTACAGGAAAAACGGAATTAGTTTACACGTGACAGAAGAGGACGGCAATGGAGAAGCTCCTGGAGAGATATGATTGCAAAATTAGTAGGGTAATATCAACTTTTGATCAGATGATATTCAAATGTCATACAAGGCCAAACGGCGCATTGTCAGAAGATACCACGTCCACGGCAACAATCACGTGAACCTTTAGAGGCATTGCAGATAAAATTACCGGCAACATTGCCAAGCCTGAACTTACAGGTAGTCACAAGAAAAAACTTTTTTATCCACGGAAAAGCCAGTAAAATCATGGCTTTTATAGCCCTTTTGTTTTTTGTCTTGGAGTGAACTTCCGTTTTAAGGTAACGTTACTTCTTTTTGTCTCTTAGCGACTCTATTACCTCATCGACAAGTCCGTATGCCTTTGCTTCATGAGATGACATATAAAAATCGCGATCGACGTCCGCTTCTACGCGTTCTAATGGTTGTCCTGTATGTTTTACAAGAATTTCATTCAAACATTTCTTCATCCGCAGTATCTCTTCGGCTTGAATACTGATATCCGTGGCCGTGCCTCTCATACCACCCCAGGGTTGATGGAGCATGATACGGGTATGCGGAAGGCCAAACCTCTTTCCCTTGGTTCCACCGGCAAGGAGGATTGCTGCCATGCTATATGCCTGGCCAATGCAAAAGGTGGCTACATCGCATTGGACAAACTGCATGGTATCATAAATAGCCAATCCGGAGGTAATGGACCCCCCGGGTGAGTTGATATAAATATTAATATCCTGGTTCTTATTCTCATTCTGAAGGAATAGTATCTGCGCAATTACCAGGTTTGATAAAGTGTCCTCGATAGCTGAGCCAATAAAGATAATGCGGTCTTTAAGTAACCTCGAGAATATATCATAGTGCCTCTCACCAAACCCGGTTTTTTCAACAACATAGGGCACAAAAAGGCTGCCATAGGAAGCCTTCGATTTTATAGGAGGAAACTCGCCATTTTCCAGATAAGACAAAAACTCTTTATACACAAAAACTCCCTTTCGAAAATAGTGGTTACTTCTTTCTAGTTGATATTGCTTACCTTTTATTCTGCTATCTTGGCTTCTTTCAGGAGCAGGTTCATCACCTTTCCTTCACGCATGTCGTTTCGTAAATATGACAAATTTCCCTGCCGTTCCAGTTGTTTACGAACCCGCATCGTATCAGTATTATAAGCTCTTGCAATGCTTACAATTCTTTGTTCAACCTCATTTTCAGTGACAAATATCTTCTCTTTTTCAGCGATGTAATTCATAATCAGCGACGCTTTTAGTTCTCGCAGTACCGACTCAGCCGATGCGTTCTTGATTGCTTCCGTCTGTTTTTGAATCTCTTCTAAAGGAACGCCCCGGTTTAGCAAATCCAATTGATGTTTGTATACCCTTTGATCGGTATGATAACTCAAAAAATCCTGAGGCAATTCGACTTTCGTCTGATCTAAAAGGATATCAAGTATCTGATTTCTTAAATCGTCTTCAACCCATCTCTTTTTATCAATCTCAATTCGTTTTTGAATATGAGATTTCAAATCTTCAAGAGAATTAAAACCCAATGCTTTGGCAAACTCTTCGTTCACATCGGGAGGTATTAACCGTTTTATTTCCTTTACCGTAAGTGTCAGTTTTGCTTCTTTCCCCCGACACTCCTCTTTTACAAAATTCTGTGAGAGTTTTACATCAATCTCGCGTTTTTCACCAGACCGTGCACCATCCAGTTTTATGGCTAAATCATGGATTTGTGTGTTGGCAACAGCAACGTCGTTTGCTACAAGGATTTCAACATCCTCATCTTCCAGCACGGCATTTCCGCTGACTTCCACGGTACAGTCGCAAATAATTTGATCTTCCTTTTGTACATTCCCGTTTTTCACTACCGTCAAATGTGCCTTCCGGTATGCCATATCCGTTAACACCTTTTGCAAATCGCTTTCAGTAATTTCGGCGGACTTTTTCTTTAACTGCAAACCTTTGTACTGAGTTACCTCAAAAGAGGGCCATACCTCTAATGTCACATCAAACGACAGAGGTTTTCCCATTTCCAGTTCCATATCGCTGAATTTTGGGTTACCCACGGGATTGAGTTTATGTTCCTCAAGCGTCTTTTGATAGCTATCGCTTACTACGGATTGTTTTACCTCGTCCTTAATTTGGGGACCAAACCGTTTTTCAACCAATTTTCGCGGTGCACGCCCCTTTCTGAAACCAGGTAATTCTACCGTGTCGCAAACCTCTACTGTTTTCTTTTCAAACTCGCTTTCGATTGTTTCCTTGGGTATTTCAAATTTTAAAACCTTTTTACAAGGACCAGCTTCTTCGATTGTTACATTCATAATAATAGTATCCTGCAATACGTTTCCATCTAAGATAAATAAATGGAGCGGGTGATGGGGTTCGAACCCACGACATTCACGTTGGCAACGTGACGCTCTACCACTGAGCTACACCCGCTTCTTGTTTTTTTGGTGCGAGAGGGGGGAATCGAACCCCCACGCCGTAAGGCACAAGATCCTAAATCTTGCGCGTCTGCCAGTTCCGCCACCCTCGCCCCATACGGCAATTGTTTTCGTCAACCATTGTATGGCGGAATTCACAAACTCTCATTCATTAATTTGCGAACAATGAACAAAAGCATGCTTTTGCATCGTGCTTAAAAAAACTGTATTTATGGTGCGCCCTGAAAGATTCGAACTTTCGACCCACTGATTAAGAGTCAGTTGCTCTACCAACTGAGCTAAGGGCGCACTTTTTTATAACTTACTTAAGGATTATTTATAACGCGCCCGGCAGGACTTGAACCTGCAACCGTTGGATTCGAAGTCCACCACTCTATCCAGTTGAGCTACGAGCGCAGAAATTATCGCGCAAAAAATCACAAGTAATGAATTATAATTACTTTTATAGAAAAGTCAACTGCATTATGCCATGTAAAATGCTCAAGAAAATTTTAAAGACTAAAGTTATAAGAAAATTGAAAAAACTGATATGATACCTTATAAAAGCATCGTCCAAATCAGCGGCTCTAACAGGCAGCCAGCATAATATAAAATCTAAAATAATCTCTATGTTGACCAAGAGAATTCATGTATAATTACTTCGTTATGAAACACAAATATCCTTTTCTTATTTCTTTCTTCGTTTTGACCATGGGTCTCATCTTTACTCCAGGCTGCAGTTTTATATCCATCTCCCTGGCGCCATCAATTGGACCGTTTAGAGAAACAACGGTCTCCGGTAGTGGAAAGGAAAAAATCCTTATGATAGATATTTCCGGCATTATTTCTGATGAACGGAGACGAGGTCTTGCAGGACTCTCAGAAGAACCGGATATGGTTGCCCGCATCAAAGAAGAGCTGAAAATGGCAGCCAAAGACAAACAGATTAAAGCCATTATCCTACGCATCAATAGCCCGGGCGGCACGGTTACCGCCTCAGATATGATCTATCATGAGATCGAACAATTTAAGAAAAATACTGATATCAATGTCATTGCATGCATTATGGATTTAGGGGCTTCTGGTGGTTACTACGTGGCCGTTTCCGCAGACAGGATTGTGGCGCATCCGACCACGGTGACCGGCAGCATCGGCGTTATCATGCTCAATCTCAGTGTTGAAGGACTCCTTCAAAAGATCGGTGTGAAAGATACCTCCATCAAAACGGGTGAACACAAGGACATGGGTTCACCATTGAAAACGATGACCGTGGAGGAGCGAAAGATATTTCAAGGCATAATGGACACGTTGTATGAAAGATTTTTAACGATCATTGCGGAAAACAGAAAGGGAATAACCATGGAAAACCTCAGATCGCTTGCTGACGGCAGGATTTATACCGCTCAGCAGGCATTGGAATCTGGTCTTATTGACCAAATTGGTTATCTCGATGAGGCCATTTCACTGGCAAAAGAAGAGTCAGGACTAACAAAGGCTCGTGTTGTCACATATCACAGACCAGGAAGTTACAGGAACAATATTTACTCCCAACTCAGCAGTTCCGGCTTCGGCACCGTAAACCTTCTCAACATCGACTTAAAATCATTTGTCAACTCAGGTACACCATCGTTTATGTATCTCTGGGCACCGTAAAATAACGAAAATTTCTTTTGCAGAATTCATTTTTCAGACGAAGCAGAAAATACGGTATTTATTCCGGTGATCAAAACGCGGCAGGAACCTGTTTTCCTTCATGAGGCAAACATTCCTATCTATTCCATGTGTTCCACATCCGCACACATTCCCCAACATACGCCAGAAAAAACGGCAGGCGATGCCCCCCGGCTGAAAAATCCATACAATACGGGTGCGGCCAATGGGATAGATGCTTTTGGACATTATAATTTTTTTATTTGATAAGGCAAAAAATCTACGATTTTTTGCTGTGGAAAACCTTTTTCGCTTGACGAAAGCCTTCTAATGGGCAGCCCTCAGTCCCCCGATTCTTTTTTTACCATTGACATACGACCTTGTTCATAGTTACACTATTGTGCAACTTTAAATTTAATTGTCGAATGTTAAGGGAGGTAGTATGCGTTTTGCGGGGATAAAAGAACTGAAGCACAGTACTATGGACATCCTTAAAGAGTCTGAAAATGAAGACATAATAATTACCGCTTATGGTAAGCCAGTTGCCATCCTTCACCATATTACAGAAGAAGATTTGACCG
>CAZBCT010000054.1:0-19999 GCA_964490485.1 uncultured Candidatus Brocadia sp.
TCAATCATCATGCAGTGCGTGACAGTTTAACCAATGCCTACAACAAGCGGTATTCCCTCGTAATTTTGCAGAACGAGTTTAATCGGGCGTTAGCACAAAACAAGGCATTGTCATGCCTTCTGATGGATATTGACCAACTTGAGGCGATTAATAGCCGATATGGATATTTTATGGGAGACCTCATTCTTACAGAAATTTCAAAATGCCTCCACAAGCATATTCAATCATCTGATGTGGTTTCCCGGTTTGGAGACGACGAATTCTTCATTATTCTGCCGGAAATTGATGCCGGAGAATTGGAACGGATCTCCGGCATCCTGGTAAATTCCTTAGAGAAATGTTTTGTTAAGGACGAGGAAAAAAACATAAACATCCACGCCCAGATAACGGTTGGCTCAAGCTCACTTACCAGTACGACAAAAACTATTACTGATTTGATAGAACAAGCAAGCAGGTCGCTCTATGCAGCAAAGATGGCAAAAAAGACGTATCGGAACGAACCCGTGTAAGACTGAATTAAAATGATGAAGAAGGCACATCCACTGTCCATAAGCGGGCAGACGGAGCATTGCCAGGACGTACATTCAGGAAATCTGTCATGCGGGCTCCAGCAATCCTGTGTTCATGCCTGATGAAAAGGGTCGTATATTTAAAAGATCGATGATGCCATAGAACTGGTACTTATTCAAAAACCATAAAAGGGAGGGGAAACATGATCAGCATAAAAAATATACTCTGCCCGGTTGACTACTCGGTTTATTCAGAGATGGCGCTGAAATATGCGATAGAATTTGCAGAAAAATACCGGGCAAGGCTTTATTTAATACACGTCCTGGATATTCGCGTGTATGATATCAACGAACCGGATCTTTATAACGTCAATATCGTGGATGAAGAGACTATTGCGAAACTACGAGAGAGGCTGCTCAGATGTGTAACTGAAGATACGAAAGGCAAGATACCGGTTGAAGCTATTATTATTCAGGGAGTCCCGTTTGCCGAGATCATCAAGGTTTCAAAGGAGCTTAAGATTGATCTGATTGTACTTGGCACGCACGGCAGGACCGGAATATCTCATGCAATTATGGGCAGTGTGGCGGAAAAGGTAGTCCGCAAGGCCCCCTGTCCTGTGCTTACCATTAGACATCCTGAGCACGATTTTATCATGCCGTAAGGAATTTTACTATCATAGGGTGGCGTCGATAAAACAAGTTTGTCCGTGCCCAGTCTGAAAATGAAGAAATATATACTTATAGACCACACCGCAGACATCGGAATCGATGTCTACGGCGAATCCCTGCAGGAATTATTTGCCAATGCGGCGTTTGCATTATTTGACATCATTACCGAGCTGTCAAAAGTGGAAGGCAAGATCGCATATGCCATAAGCGTTTCCGGGATAGACAAGGAACAATTGCTTGTTAATTGGTTGCATGAATTATTGTACCTCCATGACGTAAAAAATCTCATTTTCAATGATTTTTGTATCACGGACATTACGGACAATCAGTTACATGCAACCGTGCGGGGCGATGTGATTCGTGAAGATAAACACGTGATAAAAACGGAGATTAAGGCAGTTACGTACCACTGCTTATCAGTTGTCCGGGAAAACGACGGTTGGAAGGCACGAGTGATATTTGATTTGTAAGTGAAAATTGGGCAAAAAGCCGTTTATCCTGAGACGCTTGTCGATGAGCGGAATACCGGTAACTGATGACTAACACTTCCCATTTTTGTGGAAAAGGGGGTTTGTTGTATGGCAGATGACAAATACAAAATTCAAAAGATGGACGACTATCGCTGGCGTATTCCCCGAGAAGGAAAGATGCGAGTAGATGGCCTCGTGTATGCCGATGAGCACATGCTGAAAGAAATCCAAAAAGATGAAAGCTTGCAACAGGTGATTAATGTCGCTCATCTGCCGGGGATCGTTGGACATTCTCTGGGGATGCCCGATATTCATTGGGGATATGGATTTCCTATCGGGGGTGTGGCTGCATTTGATATTGATGAGGGCGTGGTGTCCCCTGGCGGCGTAGGGTATGACATCAACTGTGGAGTAAGGCTGCTGCGGACAGAGCTTTACCATACAGAAATTGCCCGCAAAATGGAATCCCTGGTTAATACCCTCTTTGCCAATATTCCGTCGGGGGTTGGGTCGCACCGCAAGGATTTAAAGCTTTCCCATCAAGACGAAAAAAACGTGCTCAGAAACGGGGCGCGGTGGGCAGTCTCACAAGGTTATGGCACCAAAGAAGACCTGGAGCATATCGAAGAACAGGGTTGTATTTCAGGAGCAGACCCGGAGCTGGTTTCAGATCGTGCCATAGAACGGGGCCGGGCACAATTAGGCACGCTAGGTTCCGGAAATCATTTTGTTGAGGTTGGCTATGTTGCGGAGATCTATGACGAGGAAATTGCCCGGATATTAGGACTTGAAAGGGACGGCATTACCATCGTGGTACATACGGGGTCAAGAGGACTGGGCTATCAGGTTTGTGACGACTCCATACGGGTCATGATTAATGCATCGCGGAAATATAACATAGAACTCCCTGACCGGCAACTCTGTTGTGCCCCGATTAACTCTCCGGAGGGGCGGGAGTATCTTGCTGCAATGGCCTGTGCTGCTAACTATGCCTTTGCCAACCGGCAGATGATTACGCATTGGGTAAGAGAGTCCTTTGAAAGCGCCTTACACATAGGACCAAAAGAGTCACAAATATCCCTGATTTACGATGTGTGTCATAATATTGCCAAATTTGAAGAACATATCGTGGAGGGAGAGAAGAAGCGTTTATGTGTGCATCGAAAAGGGGCAACACGCGCATTTCCGCCGAATCATTCACATATCCCGGATGCATATAAATCTGTGGGACAACCGGTACTGATACCGGGAGACATGGGGCGCTGTTCTTATGTGCTCGTTGGCACAGAGAAGGCCTATGCCGATACCTTCGGAAGCACCTGTCATGGGGCAGGCAGGGTTATGAGCAGAAATCAGGCAGTAAAGGCGTCCAAAGGCCGCAGCATTGCCCAGGAGCTGAAGGAAAAGGGTATCCTTGTCCGTGCCGACAGCCGTGCCACTCTGGATGAGGAGATCCCGGAGGCATATAAGAATGTGACCGAAGTAGTGAACATCGTGGAACACGCTGGTATTAGCAAAAAAATTGCTCAGCTAAAGCCGTTGTGTGTTATTAAAGGGTAGTTTACCGGGAATGATCTTTGGTAGTTTGAACCGTCTGTTTTTCTTCTTACTTAGCTCAACCTATTTGTTCGACTAATAGTAGGTAGCTTTACTTCTATTACTCATTATTATGGAATTAGTCCCCAGGATTAAAGAACGGGTTAAAAATGGGAACGATAGGCTTACGTTCCATGCTGAAATTGAAAGAGATGCAGACTGTATTAGCATTGTTGAGTTGGAAGAAGCTTTAATGCATGAGGAATGTGAGATTGTAGAAGATTATCCGAAAGATCCACGGGGACATTCTTTTTTGTTACTTGGTTTTACGGCACAAAGGTTGCCCATACATGCAGTATGTTCTATTCATGAGGATACCTTAGTTATAATTATCGTATATAAACCAGACTCGGATTTATGGATTGATTGGAAAATAAGAAAGGTGAGAAAATGAAGGCCTGTCCTTTTTGTAAAGGTAACATTAAGATTTGTAAAATTAACCACATGCACAAGTGGAAAGACGAATTTTATCTTTTTGAAAATATCAGAGCAGAAGTTTGCAAACAGTGCGGGGAAGTCTTTTTTTTTCCTGATACCTTGAAACTCATTGACAAATGTATCGTGGAAAAGAAAAAGGGCAAAAAAACCATTTCTGTTCCGGTAATTGAAATAGCTGATATGGCAGTTATGTAGTTGTTTAAATTGTTGAGTTTTTAATTCCATAGAGAACATGGAAACAGAAACTCTTCGACGAGGGAGCAAATGGTCAAATATGAAGATTCCTTAATTTAAATCAGTTTGATATCTGCTTCATGGGGTTTATTTTGAATCTTTCACAAAACACCGATAAGTACGCTGCAGATAGATTTCACATGGTACAATACCAACTCGTGAATCGGGGTATTTACGATGAAGGCGTACTGAAGGCAATGTCAGAAATACCCAGACACCTTTTTGTGCCTGAATTATACCGGCACGCTGCGTATGATGATTGTCCGTTACCTATTGGAGAAGGACAGACCATATCGCAACCTTATATGGTAGCCATCATGACACAGTGTCTTGAATTAAAAGGAAAAGAACGGGTGCTAGAAATAGGGACAGGCTCGGGGTATCAGGCGGCAATACTCAGCAGACTGGCAAGCCACATTTATACCGTTGAACGTCATGCAGCGCTTGCATCAAACGCAAAAACCATTTTAAAACAGACAGGATATGATAATATAGACGTAATCGTAGGAGACGGAAGTCTGGGATTGTTGGAAAAAGCCCCCTTTCACGGCATCATCGTTACGGCTTGTGCGCCCCATTCCCCAAAAAGTTTATTAGATCAGCTTGAAATTGGTGGACGATTGATAATACCTATAGGGAATCCTTATACTCAGGTATTACACCAAATGGTAAAGCGGGAAGACGGAATAGAAGACCGGAATATTCTGGAATGCGCTTTTGTGCCTTTAATAGGCCAAGAAGGCTGGAACGGAGAATGACCTGGTATTAAACATGGGTTCCGGAAACCTTTCCGGACAGATAAAGAAGACATTGCAATGTGCCGTTACGGATAAATTTAACACTTCATTTCTCAGAGAAAATATATCGTGGAAAATATAAAACACCGGAAGGAAGACGATTGTGCCTAGAGATATTCCCGTAGGGAACGGTTCGTTCTTGGTCGCATTTGATGCTGATTACAACATCAGGGATTTGTACTACCCCCGGGTAGGAAAGGAAAATCAGACCCTTGGCTACCCCAATAGATTTGGTATATGGACACATGAAGGTTTTTCATGGCTCAATACCCACGATTGGAAAATTACCTTAGGGTACCTGAAGGAAACCCTGGTGACGGATGTACGGGCACTTCACGAAAGACTGGGAATTCAGCTTGTCTGCAATGATGTCGTTGATTTTGAGAAGAATATCTATATCCGCAAGATAACTGTCCGGAATCTGAAAAAGGTTGAAAGAGACGTACGTCTTTTTTTCCATCAGGACCTTAGCGTCATGGAGAACGAGATTGGCGATACGGTTTTTTACGATGCAAAGCTGAATTGCCTTATTCATTATAAAGGACCACGGTATTTTTTAATCAATTGTTCTGCCGGAGATGTATGGGGCGTAAGAGAATATGCAACGGGAATCAAAAGACTCCGCGGTGCTGAAGGGACATGGCGTGACGCCGAAGATGGAATCCTGGGCGGAAATCCCATAGCACAGGGATCGGTTGACTCGACCATCGGCGTTTCATTGGAAATTCCAGCCCATGGCGAAGCCGTTGTCTATTATTGGATTGCTGCCGGCAGAAATTACAGTGAGGTGGATGCCCTGAACGACATCCTTTTACACGACAAACCACAAAAAATAATCGATAGAACGGAAAGCTTCTGGCAACATTGGGTAAATAAGGAAGAATTTAACTTCGGGAATCTACCGGCGGATGTAGTTAATCTTTTCAAAAGAAGCCTGTTGGTTCTTGTAACCCAGATAGACAGTGGAGGCGCTATCATTGCGGCAAATGATTCTGATATTAAACAATTTGCAAAAGATACCTATAGTTATATGTGGCCCCGGGACGGCGCCATGGTCTCCTATGCACTCATGAAAGCGGGCTATACAAATGCATGCCGGAATTTTTTTAACTTTTGTGCAAACACAATTACCTCCTATAATTTCTGCGCAAGCGTTATGGTGGAAGATGGATTTTTACTGCACAAGTACAACCCCGACGGCTCTTTCGGCAGTTCCTGGCACCCCTGGGTAAAGGGAGAAGAGATACATGTACCCATCCAGGAAGACGAAACGGCCCTGATTCTCTGGGCAATATGGCGCTACTACGATATGTACCGAAAAATGGATGAGATACGCCCCCTCTATCATTCCTTTGTGGAAAAGGCCGCGGACTTTCTGGTAAGTTATCGTGATGAACTGACAGGGCTGCCGCTTCCTTCCTATGATCTGTGGGAAGAAAGGCGCGGCATACTCTCTTTTACAACAGCTACCGTATATGGCGGCCTCATAGCTGCAGCAAACCTTTCCGATATCTTTTACCATACCGAAAAGGCCTTCTTATACCGGGAAACTGCAGACCAGATTAAAAAGGCAATCGATCAATATCTTTACAGCGAGAAACACCAGAGATTCCTGCGAATGATCTATCCAAAGAAAGACGGAGGATATGAAATTGACGCAACCATTGATGCCAGTTTGTATGGAATGTTCGCATTTGGCGTGTATGATCCCTTTGATGTCAAGGTACAAAATACCATGAAAGCAATTGAAGATGCCTTATGGGTCAAGACCAGGATAGGCGGAATTGCCCGGTATGAAAATGACGGGTACCAGCGTGTCGGAAACGACGGCACGATCCCAGGGAATCCGTGGATCATCTGCACTATGTGGTTGGCACAATACTATGTATCAACGGCAAAGTCTGTAGAAGATCTCGAACGGGTAGTGAATTATCTGCGATGGACGGTATTACGTGCATTACCCTCCGGCGTGCTGGCAGAGCAGATAAACCCATTTACCGGAGAGCCCCTTTCTGTTTCCCCCCTGACATGGAGCCACGCCACGGTAGTGCAAACAGTAATGGATTATCTGGAAAAACTACAGGAATTGCACACGTGCGACCGATGCGGACGTTCCATATTTCATTATGATCGGGGCGGCCGGCGACAGATAAAAAAACATTCCCCGGTATGTTCAGATGTCATTCCCGATCAGGAACAGCTCCAGTATCTTGATCAAGTGGATGTAAAAAAAGACGGCAAATGTATTACCGTGAGCATAGATCCGAAGCTATGTGTGGGCTGCGGAATTTGTGTTGAGAACTCGAATGGCGTTATCGATGTGGTCGATGACAAGGCAAAGGTTATTGCCGATAAAGCCGCCACGTGGGACGTCAAGCCGGGATTCGAAAAGTGTTGTCCGCTGGGGGCAATTACGGTAAAAACGACTTAAAGGCATCAATCAGGCTGCCCTTGGCAGCGATTTTAACCTCCCCTCATTGGTAGGACAAACGTTCCCGCTTGTCCTCATAATATCAGGAGAGGACTCACGATCTACCATTTACAGGCTGAGGGTGTGTTGCGAAAAATTTACACACCCATGTATCCCCTTTTTTTAGCGGGGAATCATAAAACTATGGTAACAATTTAGTTTTTTGCAGAAGGTAAAGGATTGGACGCAGAGGATTGAGATTGTTAAAATATTGAAAAGCTTATTACCAATATGCCTCGTAAGAAAGAAGTTTTAACCTTGTAAATCATATAAATGAAGATCAGACATAAACTCGTGATCCTTTTGGCGGTATTGCTGGTTATCCTGGATAGCGTGCTCGTATTTTTTGTTTACAAGCGTACACGCCGGGAATTTGTTAAGGAAGTTCGGGAAAAGGCGAAATTAATCGCTATGGAATTAGAAACCACCAGGAATTATCTCGCATCCGCCTTGCAAAATTCCAAAATTGGCATCACGGAACAGACAAAATTTTTTATTCCTGCCGTTTCCGCCAACGCTATCGGAACAAAGTTCGCCGAAAAGACGGGCTATATTATTAGGCAAACCAGCAGAAAATATAGAAATTTGTTTAATAAACCCGACCACTTTGAAGAAGATGTCCTCCGGAAGATGGAAGAGAATCCCAATCTCTTTGAATACTGGTCAGATGACGTTATTGATGGGAAAAGAGTTGAGCGGTATCTTTACGCTTTATACGTAAAAGAGGATTGCCTTCTTTGCCATGGATCTAAAGAAAAAGCCCCGGAATTTATCCGGAAAAATTATGCTGTAGGTTACGATTATAAGGTTGGAGAATTACGGGGGGCTATCAGTGTAGTTATTCCAAAGGAAATTGCTGAACGAAAATTTGCAGAAAACGTCATCTTCTTTATTACCGCCAGTTCTGTTAGCATTGTAATGATCGTAGCAATCATTTTTCTGACAACAGAAAAGTTGATGAGGCCGATTGAGCGGTTAACAACTGCCGTGGCTACGATATCAAAGACAGGCGACCTTACAACGAAAGTGGATGTCTTGTCCAAAGATGAGGTGGGACAACTTGGCAGGGCATTTAATGACATGTCTACCAAACTGCAATCAACGCATGCTACCCTGGAACAACGCATTGCCGAAAAGACCGCTCATTTGCAACAGGCAATTTTGGCATTAGAACGGGCAAATAAAATGAAATCCGAGTTTCTGGCTAATATGTCACACGAACTCCGCACACCGCTCAATGCGATCATTGGCTTTGCAGAAGTATTGCGTGACAAGATCGCCGGCGATTTGAATGAAGAGCAGACGGACTTTGTGACCGATATTCACAGCAGTGGCTGCCACCTCCTTCAAATGATCAATGATATCCTGGATTTATCCAAGATTGAGGCAGGCAAGATGGAACTTCAATACGGAATTTTTCTTGTCCCCGAGGCTATTGATGAGGTGAATACGATACTCAAAGGACTTGCCAGCAAAAAACATCTGGAATTAAAGACCGTAATACTGACGGAGGTGAAAAACATCGAGGCTGACCGCGTTAAATTTAAGCAAGTCTTATATAATCTGCTGTCGAATGCCATAAAATTTACCCCCGAGAACGGGAAGATCATCCTGGAAGCTGGTGTTATGGATGACATGCTGCAGTTATCGGTATCTGATACAGGAATTGGGATGAAGTCAGAGGACCAGCAAAAAGTATTTAAGGAGTTCTGGCAGGCAGACAGCTCTTTCGCCAGAAAATATGAAGGAACAGGGCTGGGGCTCGCCCTGACGAAAAGGATTGTTGAGATGCATGGGGGGAAAATCTGGTTTGAAAGTGAATATGGGAAGGGAAGTGTCTTTTATTTTACATTACCCCTCAAAGCCCCGGCTGAAACAACAGAGACTAAAGAGATCAAGGCCAAACCGCTTCAAGCAATCCCCGTAGGAGAAAAGGATGCAAAAACGGTTTTGGTTGTAGAAGACGACCGCATGGCGTCTGACCTTCTTACCCTTTATTTAACAAATGCGGGATATCGTGTTATCACTGCCGGAGATGGTGAAGAGGCCATCAAAAAGGCAAAGGAGTACCAGCCCTTTTTAATCACTCTCGATGTTATGTTACCCAAAAAGGATGGATGGGACGTTCTTTCCGAACTCAAAAATTCTCAAGACTTTGCTCATATCCCCGTAATTATCGTGTCGATGGTAGACAATAAGGACCTCGGCTTTAGTCTTGGTGCAGTAGAATATTTAACGAAACCCATCGATAGGGTAAAACTCATTGATATCGTAAATAGCTGTATTCCTGCAGAAAGAGACAAGAGCAAAGCCATGACAGTATTAGTCGTCGATGATGATGAAAAGGCCGTTAAGTATATGAGCTCCGTTCTGGAAAACGCAGGTTTTGATGTACTGAGAGCGTACAGTGGGAAAGCAGGGATCAACCTTGCCATTAACAATAAGCCGGATCTTATGATACTTGACCTTATGATGCCGGAAGTCAGTGGCTTTGATGTCGTTGAGAAGCTCAGGACCCACCCGACAGCAAAGGGAATTCCCATTATTATCTGTTCTGCAAAGGATATAACCCCGGAAGACAAAAAGGTATTAAACGGCCATATTTTAGCCATTGTCCAAAAGAGCAGCCATACAAAAGAAGACCTTCTTTCTACGATTAAAAAGATAGAACATTTACATGTGAATAAAGCTGAAATGCAATAAACAGTCTGCATCGTTTTTCGGGTAAAAAGATGAAATCTATGGTAAGTGCAAAAAGAATGTATCATTGCGGGGCGGCAATTGGTTGCGCGGCAGAAGCTGAAGCAAACGCTGGGATTCCTCGCCAATATGCTCGGAACAAGCTCCACAATCCCTGCCATGAGATTGCTTCGCGGAGTTTACACTGAGCAAGGCGAATGTGCTTGCAATGACAAATTCATGTCAACTTATTTAGGACGTTTACCCTAGAAAGACAAAACGGGCACGAAAATGGAAGAAATTCAGGTCGTAGGTCCAATTCGAACTTCAAAACTCTAAACGATTTCGTTGAAGGAAAAACAGGTATGACGGACAATAATGTGATGGTTGTTGAGGACAATGAAAAAAACAGAAAACTCATGCGCGTCGTGCTCAAGGCAAAGGGATATAATGTGATTGAAGCAACTACTGGAGAGGAGGCATTAAACCTTTTAAAAAATCAAAAACCCAATATTATCCTTATGGACATCCAGCTCCCCGGGATAGACGGCCTCACCCTGATAAAGCAGATCAAGGCAGACTCTGTTACAAAGGAAATTCCGATTATCGCAGTTACTGCTTATGCGATGAAGGGGGATGAACAAAAGATCCTGGATACGGGCTGTGAAGCCTATATGAGCAAACCGATAGATACCCATGAATTACCGCTCATTATTGAAAAATATATTAAAAAAGGGTAGCCATACCATAAAACAAGGCAATTTTGACGGTGAACCACTACGAAAAAAGACAGGGAAACCATGAGCAAACCTAAAATATTAGTGGCGGATGATATCAAGCAAAATGTAAAACTCCTTCGGGTAATCCTCACTGCATCAGAATATGATGTCGTTGAAGCTTATGATGGTGAGGAAGCATTAGAAAAAGCAAAAGGTGAGCATCCCGATTTAATATTATTGGATATTATGATGCCAAAGATGACCGGATATGAGGTATGCCAGAAGCTCCGCGCAGACGAACGCACAAAGAATATCCCTATTGTCATGATTACTGCCTTGCATGAGATGAACGACCGGATCAAAGGGATCGAAGCAGGGGCTGATGATTTTATTAGCAAACCGTTTAATAAAACAGAGCTGCTTGCCCGAATTAAAGCATTACTGCGTTTACGGCAGATAACAGAGAAGCCGGAGAAAAAGGACGAAACGAGTGTTTTAGAATCAATCTTGTCTGATCTGAAAGAAGGCATTATCATTACTGACGGACAATGGAAGATCAGGAATATGAATAAAATGGCGCACGAACTTTTACATATCCCGGAAGCGGATATGAAGGATACAGATTTTTTAACGCACTTATCGCGTCTGAAGTTGTCCTTACCCATGGAGGTAATTACGAATACGCAGGAAAAAATCACTGATTTTCAGATTACCGATTCAAATGCCGAAGGTCTGCCATCGATAACCGCACGGATGACAAAGATACTGAATGAGCAGGGAAATGTAGTCGGAATTACCTTTGCTTTAAGAAAATAATCAGTGTGGCAAAGATGGGAAGCCCCGACTGATCCATGCAACGTGATCAGCCGATACGTTTCAAAGGAAAAAACGAAAACCCAATTTACTTCAGGCGCCGCAGAGTTTTTTTAGCCGCCTGCCTTTTCCATGAAAAAGGCAGGCGGAGAACCGCCACACCTACTTCAGCAACGATGCCCGGATAAATTCCCTGAATAAGGGATGGGGATTGGTGGGCTTCGACTTAAATTCCGGATGAAACTGAACACAGACAAACCAGGGATGATCCTTCAGTTCCATGATTTCCACCAATCGATCGTTCGGGGTATATCCGCTAAAAACCATACCCCTGGCTACAAACAGGTCTGTATAGCTATTATTAAATTCATACCGGTGCCGGTGCCGTTCTGAAATTTCCCGGCTTCCATATGCCTTATATGCTTTTGTGCCTTCCTGAAGAACACACGGTTGGGCTCCAAGCCTCATGGTTCCCCCTTTAGACGATATCCCACGCTGCTCTTCCAATAAGCTGATTACCGGATCCGGCGTATTGATATCAAATTCCGTGCTATTTGCACCCTTGAGATTGCATACATTCCGCGCAAACTCAATTGCAGCACATTGCATCCCGAGGCAAATACCAAAGTACGGGATTTTGTTTTCCCGCGCATACCGTATCGCTTCAATCTTGCCCTCAACACCGCGCACACCAAATCCGCCGGGGACAAGGATCCCCCGCACCCCTTCAAGATGCGCATTGACCCCGTTCTTTTCAACATCCTCAGACTCTACCCTGCGCACCCGTACCCGGGCATTGTTCCCAATCCCCCCGTGAATCAGGGATTCGTAAATAGATTCATAGGCTGACTGATGCGCAATATATTTCCCCACAATCGCTATTTCGGTGGACTGGTTTGGATTTTTTAATATCTCCAGTATTGATAGCCACCGGTCGAGTGTATTCCCGTTTGTTTTTAGCTGTAATTTCTGAATAATAAACGCATCCAGGCCCTGATCGACAAGGATCAGCGGTATCTCATAAAGATAGGGTTTTACATCCCGTTCTTCAATGATCGCATTTTTGTCTACATTGCAAAAGAGGGATAGTTTTTCTTTTATCTCAGCGCCAAGATGTTTTTCAGTCCTGCAAATAATGATGTCGGGTTGAATGCCCGCCTGCCGCAGCATGCCGACGCTATGCTGGGTCGGTTTCGTCTTTATCTCCTCTGCAGCGCTCAAAAAAGGAACGAGGGTGAGGTGGATATAGAGCACGTTTTCCCTTCCCACCTTTTGGCCAAACTGTCGTATGGCTTCAAGGAATGGCTGATTTTCAATGTCGCCCACAATACCACCAATTTCGGAAATGACCACATCCGTGTCAGGCCCATCCAGCTTTTGGATACATTCAATAATTTCATTGGTAATATGGGGAATTACCTGTACCGTCTTTCCTAAATATTCCCCGTTGCGCTCTTTCATAATAACAGAATAGTAGATAGAACCGGTCGTAAAATTACAATACCGGTTCGTCTTGCTCTGGGTAAATCGCTCATAATGTCCGAGATCCAGGTCTGTCTCTGCGCCATCGTCGGTCACATATACCTCTCCGTGTTCATAAGGACTCATCGTCCCCGGGTCAATATTCACATAAGGATCAAATTTCTGCAGCCGTACCTTAAGTCCCCTGCTTTCCAACAACATCCCAATGGAGGCAGAATTGAGACCTTTACCGAGAGAAGAAACCACACCGCCCGTAACAAAGATATGTTTAGTCATGTTTGTATCTTTCCAAAAATGCCATCAAATCATCCCGCGTATCAATACCCCTCGAGGTGTACTCTGTGATTGCCACCTTAATTTTGTAGCCGTTGGAGAGTGCCCTGAGCTGTTCCAGCTTTTCCGCCTGTTCTAAAGCCGAAGAGGGGAGTTTCGCGTATTGTAATAAGAAATCCTTCTTATATGCATAAATGCCCAGATGCCTCAAAAACCTGCTCCCCGGTTCATTCATGGGATCTTTACTGTCTCGTATGTATGGTATCGGTGAACGCGAAAAATAGAGTGCGTAGCCATGATTATCCAGCACAACCTTTACCACATTCGGATTGGCTAATTCTGCGGCATTTTTAATCGCATGCGCAAGAGTTGCCATTACAGCCACCTTGTCTTCGGCCAGAGATTCTATCACCTGATCGACCATTGCAGCATTCATTTCTGGCTCATCCCCCTGTACGTTTACAACGATATCTGCGTCTAATCGATCCGCCACCTCTGCAATTCGGTCTGTTCCGGAGGTATGTGATACGGAAGTCATCTCTACATCACCACCAAACCCTCTTACAATATCATAGATAAGCCGGTTATCAGTAGCAACAATAACCTTGCGAATTTGCCTTGCCTGCTTTACGTTTTGATAGACGTGTTCTATGATATATTTTCCGGTAACTGATTTGACTTCTGGCAGGATGAGTTTACAAGGCAGCCTGGTAGACGCATATCGTGCGGGGATGATAACAACTGCCTTCATACGATACATTCAGTCATGGAATTACTTTCTTTGAAGGAACACCTATTTCCAAAATAACAAGGCTTAATTCTATGTTACAAGGCTGTGTTATTCAAACATTTTTTCAAGATTTTTCAGAGGTAACTGCGACTCTGTCTTTGAAAAATCGTTGCTTTAAACCCCGGAAGTTAGAGGCAGGATTTAATGTCACAGGACAATGAACTGCAAGGCAGATCTACGTCAAATATAAATACAAGTACTTCCAGGTGAAAACGAAAGGAACTTGCATTCTTTAAACTTTTTTAGTATAGTTAATTTTTAATAGGCAAGAAAGCTCCGTCTGCGAATTATCCTTACCGGTAAGAAGCGCTGGTAAAAATAGTTTCAGGATTTGACGATCTAATATATGTATTAAATAGTCGACACGTACTGGTCATCGTGAGTACATTCGCGTTGCTCAGTGCAAACTCCGCGAAGCACTCCCACTATTAAGATTGCTTCGGACTAGAGCCCCCACAAGGACAATTTTCTTTAAGCGTTTACTATAGTAATATCTTGTTAATTTCCTGCAGTGAGACAGCAATTAAACCCATGAATATTGTCTTTTATCCTGACCCAGTGCTTCGCCAAAAGGCGAAACCACTTACGGAAATTAATAAAGAAGTATGCAAAAAAGCAGAAGAAATGATGGAATTAATGCACCAGGCCCAGGGTGTTGGACTTGCAGCGCCACAGGTAGGATGGCCAGTTCGCCTCTTCATTATTGATGTGGATGGAACAAGCCGTGGTGAAAAGGTATTTATTAATCCCATCATTATTGAAGAACAGGGCGAGCTGAATAAGGAAGAGGGTTGTTTGAGTTTTCCCGGCATTACCAGCAAGATTATCCGTGCACAACGGATTAAAGCACAAGCTTACACCCTGAAAGGGCAAAAAATAGAAATAGAGGCTGAAGGGTTGGCAGCGCGCGCGTGGCAGCACGAATTGGACCATCTCAACGGAGATCTTTTTATTGACAAGATGAGCCCTTCAAACCGGTTGGCGATATCTCATCAGTTAAAAGAATTCGAACGGCTCTATAAAGGCGCCAAAGTTCCGGTGTAATTCATAAGGTTCACTGATAGAAAAAATGCTCATTTCAAACAGAGGCTGGTCTATTCAATAATGAATGTCGTCTTTATGGGGACTCCTGAGTTTGCCGTCCCTAGTTTATGCTCATTGGCACGATCAACCCATGAAATTACTGCGGTTGTCACACAGCCGGACAGACCCAAAGGAAGAAGCAAAATACCGAGCCCTTCACCGGTGAAGAAAAAGGCACAGGAGCTGGGATTAAAGATACTGCAGCCTGTCAACGTCAATGATGAAACGGCAGTGAAACAACTCCAGGATCTTTCGCCTGAGTGTATCGTTGTTGTTGCCTTCGGTCAGTTTTTATCCAATGCAATTCTTCAGCTTCCACGATACCGGTGTCTTAATATTCATGCCTCATTATTACCGAAATATCGCGGGGCGGCTCCAATTAATTGGTCAATTATACACGGCGAAACCGTCACGGGCGTTACTGCCGTTGTTATGACCACCAGGATGGACGCCGGTGACGTCCTTGCTCAAAAAGCAACGCCGTTATCCTCAGACGAAAATGCAGGAGAACTTGAAAAAAGGCTGTCTGCCATGGGCGCTGAACTTCTCATTGATACTTTGCAACTTACAGAAACAGGGACCGCTACTTACACAAAACAAGACGAACACGGCGTATCCTTTGCGCCAAAATTAAAGAAGGAACATGGGTTAATTCTGTGGCGTCAGGAGACACAAAAAATTCATAACCTCATACGGGGTATGACGCCTTCACCCGGTGCATATACGTATTTTCTCAAAAGCGGTTCAAAAGAAAAGATAAGAATTATCATACAAAAGACGCAGATTCACGACTCACCAAAGACAAAACCGTCTCTCAACCCCGGTATGATCAGTGAAATTACCCCATGTGGAATTCATGTCGCAACCCTGGACGGAGCTATTTGTATTATCCAGGTACAACCGGAAGGCAAGCGTTCCATGGATGCGCAGGAATATTTACGGGGTCACAAGATAACCGTTGGTGATATGCTGGTATCGTAATTCCTATTTTAATGTACAGGAATTTCAATCTTTTTGATTCCCCTCTAAAAAGAGGGGATTAAGGGGTGTGTAAATCTCCCCCCCCAGCCACTCTTTCTAGAGGGGTGCTTAAAGTCGCTGCCGAAGACAGCCGAAATCAATAGAGTTCAATTGCATCAAGTATATTTTACATTACCGCAATCCTGATAGGTTTTGCGGTAAACTAATTTTTTGTCATTTACACAAAGGCAGGTACTATGGAATTTATTGATAAAAAAGTTGTTTCTATCAATAACCTCATGATGAAGTTTCGCAAGAAGAAGTGTTCACCGAAAAATTTGCTGATTTTATTTCCCCACTGCATTCAGAGTTCGCAGTGCAAGCAGAATGTTAAAAATGATTTGAATGAATGTAAACGCTGCGGGAAATGTAAAGTCAAGGACTTGATAGAATTTTCTGAAAAATACGGGGTTCATATTAGCCTTGCCAGTGGAGGACGCGCCGCCCTTCAAAGGGTGATGGATGAAGATATCCACGGCGTAATTGCGATTGCCTGTGAAAAGGAACTCCGGACAGGTTTAATGGCGGCCATGTCTAAGGCAATATTCGCCGTACCCAATCTGAGACCTCACGGATATTGTAAGGATACGGATGTATATCTGGACGAGGTAAAAGAGGCGATTGAAAAATTCCTCACCTAAGACAGATGTCCGCTACGAATGTATTCGTATCCTGCGTGCAATTGACGAACAAGAGGTTTTTGCCCGGGAATTACTCTCCGAAAGATGTTCACGCGGCGATCTGTCTGAACGGGACAAAGGACTCCTTACCGAATTGACCAATGGCGTTATCCGCCATCGTTTGTCGCTTGACACCATCATTTCCTCTTTCTCAAAAATCCCGCTTGCCAGGATAGAACCCTGGATATTATACGCCCTGCGGATGGGCATCTATCAGATGATCTATTTAGACAGAATTCCCCCGTCTGCCGCGGTAAACACATCAGTAGAGCTAGTAAAAAAATTAATCCGCCGTGCAGATGCTGTTAAATTTACCAATGCAGTCCTTCGGTCCGTTGAACGAAGCATGCACAACAAATCCGCGCACGCACCTGAAATAACCGACCTGCAGAAGGCCTTGCATAAACGGGACGATACGTGGTGTACCTTTCACATTCCGATATTCCCAAATCCTGCCGAAGCGCTCTCTTCCTATCTGGCAGCGAATTATAGTCATCCGGAATGGCTCATACAACGATGGATCAGCAGATATGGAAAGAAGAAAACCATGGAAATCTGCAAAGCCAACAATCGTACGCCAAGGCTGTTCCTTCGCATTAAGCAAAGAAAAATATCGGTCCGGGAATTTGTTGGGTTGCTCGATAAAAGAGGGATCCGTGCAGATACCGTTAATGACGCAGTTGTTGTTGCGGATATTGCCGTTCAGGAAATTCCGGGGTTTGCGGAAGGATTGTTCTTCGTGCAGGACATCTCTGCCATGAAGGTAGCGGATTTCCTCAAAACGGAGAAGTCACATATCGTGCTGGATCTGTGTGCCGCGCCCGGAGGAAAGACAACCCATATTGCAGAACTCCTGGAAGGGACAGGCAGGGTATATGCACTGGATATCTCTTTCAACCGTTTGTTGCTCGTGAAAGAGAATTGCCGACGGATGGGAATACAGAACGTCTTCCTCGTGTGCGGTGACGCATCCGGCGGCAGAGTCCCTTTCCAGATCCAATTTGATCGGGTACTTATCGATGCGCCATGTTCCAATACCGGCGTGCTTGCGCGCCGCACTGAGGCACGGTGGAGATTAAAAGAAAGGGATATTCAAACCCTGGCCTCTCTCCAATACTCGATCCTGAAGGCTGGCGCCGCCATGATGAAACCGGATGGTTATTTAGTATACAGCACCTGCAGCATTGAACCGGAAGAAAACCAGGAGATAATAAAAAAATTCATAGACAGCGAATCCCAATTTTATCTCGACGCAGAGGATTGCTATTTACCCGGTACGAATACCGGGGATGGCGGATATATGGCAAGACTTTGCAAGAGACGAAGTCCGCGCTGAGCAGCAAAACTGCATCAAACAACGTTGGTGCTCTCCAAAGATTTCTGGGGTAAAAGAAATAAAACTGTCATTGCGAGCGCTTGCGAAGCAATCCCTGATTAAGATTGCGGAGACTGTTCTGAACGTATCAGTGAGGAATCTCCGGGTTTACTTCAGCTTCCGCCTCCGCCTCACAACCGCCTTGCTCCTCGCGATGGTACGATTTCGTATAGCCCCGAAGGTCCTTTTCCGGCGGGAAATTCCGCAGGTGCATCAGCGTGTGGCACGTTCTTGATCACTTTTTGAATTTCTAGTGCTTATGACATTTTCTTCTGTTCATATGATAGGTTTGCCACCACCAATAGTCATCATAGTAAAAAAAGGGCTGGTAATACGGATACGGTGGATAATCATGATATTCAATTACTGGCCAAAGGTATAATTCCTTCACCTCGATCAGTGGATACGTGTACTCGGTCTTATCCAAAGGCAATGTTCTCTTTCCCTGAAGTTCTCCCGCGACGGTAATTTCTCTTTCCTGAGCATAGACAAAGGTGTCAAGGTACCGGCTGACAAGCGCCAAAAACCTGCCTTCTGTTGTATCCACATCTTTCGGTTGACCCCGAAAACCAGCAGGGCGTTGCAATACCTGAAGCAAAGTTCCCTCTTTCGTATTTTCGGAGCCCACAATGACCCCGCTTAAAACAATCATTTGACCCCGATAACGTTCGGGGTCCTTCAATACCTGAGTAAAAGTCGTCTCCGGCCTGATCTGGTCCCTGATTTGTTTCGATATCACCGGTGCACAACTGGTCATAAAAAATAATACGACAATCGGCATTCCGCAAGAAGTGCCAAAACCTTTGCTGGTTTTCTTCGTCATGATCTTCCCCTGCCTTTTCGAAGACATTGTGCATGATTAAAAACCATTTCTGTCTTTAATGATAATGCTTTATAACCATATCAGCAACAAGATTATTGAGTAAAGATGGGACAGCGAGTAAACGTGGTAAATACGTATATCTGCAAATGTCATTGGAAGGGTCCTTCGTTCTTACTCAGGATAAACTTTAACCCGAAGCAATCTCCCTCTGACCTTCATTCTGAGCAAAGCGAATGTGTTCGCAATGACAATATGAAAGGGCGATGACAAAGCAAGGATTGCTTATGATAATGGATGGGCTAAAGGTTGAAATGCGAAAGAAAAAAATCCCGAAGGGATAATATGATTATAGAAAAAACCGCAATACATCATCTAACCCCAAAGGGGTGAAATACAACGACAATACCGAGAATATATCACCCCTTCGGGGTTAGAAAACAATCGTGTAATGATATGCTACAATAATACCATCCCTTCGGGATTAAAAACCGTTGGTTAATATACGCGATGGCGCTCCTGTGTATATTGAAGGATTTTTATTAAAATATGTGAGATTGCTTCGCTTCACTCGCAATGACAACGGTCTTTTTGTGTTTACGATAATCCGCTTTTGCGGAGATGCCTTATAATATTACTGTGTAAAATCTTGTTTTTTTCGGAAGGTTTTTATACCCCCACTTCCCCTTCGGAGGAGGATAAAGGGCATAGGTGTTAAGTTAAACGGTTTTCTGGTGGCATGGACAAACCCCGTTTGTCCATGCTTGCCCTTTGTGACTTACAACGGTTTGAAAGCAATCGGAAATGCGACGGGTAATTGTCCCCCGCTGGCGGGGGATCAAGGGGGTGGACTGGCAGAACCAGGAATTTCGGCAGGCTCATCATAATCTGAATATCTATAAGCATTTTTAAACCATGGCGCACTTGCAATGATTGGTGAATCAACTCCAAGGTAAAGGTAAAAATTCGTATCCATAATAAAGGGGTATTTGAAGCAACAAGAGAAGTCCAATCCACCCCCTATACCCCATACGTGTTAAGTTAACAACCCAAAAGGATGAGACTCCTCCAGTAATTCG
>CAZBCT010000055.1:0-19503 GCA_964490485.1 uncultured Candidatus Brocadia sp.
TTCAAATATCCAGGGAATCCCGTAGAAACGGGAGCTGCCCCGCAACTGTAACCGGCGACGAACGCTGCACAATGCCACTGGAAAGCCGTTTAAACGGTTTAAACCGATGAAACAGCTTCCGGGAAGGCGCAGAACGAGGATGACCCGGCAGCCAGGAGACCTGATTGAACACCGTTTTATCAATTCTTATTTCCGAGGGGAAAGGAAAGATACTCATGAAATATTTATTTGCCATGATGATATGTATTTCAATACTTAACTTTGACTGCCGGGCTGAGTCAACAGAGAATGCCGGAAAACCTGTTCCAACGAAGCATTCTTTGGAAGAAAGGTTTATTATGCATATGCCGGACAAGGAAGAAATACCCGCCTTTGTGGAGGAAACAAAACCTGAAGAAGAGATAGAGCCAAGAGAGGTAATGCATCCACCAAAAGAAGAAAAAAACATTCCGGAAGAGACTAAAACAGAACCATTACCACCGGTTGCTGAAAAGGAGCCGTTATCTCAGGATCAAACACCTTCACCGGAAATACCCACAGGCGATCTGTCACAGGATGAACACAATAAGGATAAAGAAGAGACGGTGATTACACCGACAAGGACGAAACAGTTATTAAAAAATGCCGGTAGTTCTCTGTCTGTCGTTACACAAAAAGACATTGAAAATAGCAAAGCACCTCTATTACTCGATGTCCTGCGTCAGCTGCCCGGGCTCGAGGTTACAAGAACACAGGGAATTGGAGGGACTACCAGTTTGTTCATACGGGGGGCATCCTCTGCCCAGACACTCGTCTTTGTCGATGGTGTTCAGATGAATAGCCCTACAACCGGGGCGTTTGACTTTGCAAATCTTACAACAGATAACATTGAAAGGGTCGAAGTCCTGCGTGGCCCTCAAAGTACCTTGTACGGTTCGGAAGCCATCGGCGGCGTCATTAACATTATTACAAAAAAAGGCGCAGGTGATACCAAAGTTACTGTGGGAACCGAATACGGGATGCACGATACTTTTAGAGAAACAGTCAACGTTTCTGGTGGAAAGAAAAAATTTGATTATTCAGCAGATGCTTCCTATCTGAAAACCCACGGTATATCCGCTGCCAGCAGCGGAACTGAAGAGGATGGCTACGAAAACTTTACCGGTTCCTCACGGCTTGGATGGAATTTCCTGGATAATGGAAGGGTTGACACAACTATAAGGGGATCTCACTCAGATTTTGAATACGATGCCTTTGAATATGGGATCGGCCCCGTAGACGACACTGACCGGCGCCAGACAACAGATGAGATTCTTTTTTCGACGAAGGTTAGGAAAACGTTTTTTGACCTGTGGACACCTTCATTTCTCGTCTCAGTCAACGATACAGATCTGGAAGGCTTCGACCCTACTGACGAATCGGGCGAGTTTCGCATCCTTACGAGAGTTTGGAGGCTGGAGCATCAATCCGACTTTACCCTGTTTGACGTCGATACGGTAACCATAGGCTATGAATATGAGGTACAGGAGGGTGAAAATGCCGGCAACTTTGACAAGCAGTTTTGGAACAACTCTGTGTTCTTCCAGAATCAAATCAAATTATTTGAATCGTTACATTGGACCGCAGGATTACGTTACGATGATTACAGCACCTTTGGAAACAATCTTACGTATAGAACAACGGCATCATATAACATTGAGGAAATCGGTACCCGCTTTCACGGATCCTGGGGAAAGGGTTTCCGTGCGCCGAGTTTAAATGAGCTTTTTTTCCCCTTCTTTGGCAATCCAAATCTCAATCCGGAAGAGAGTAAGGGCTGGGACTTTGGGGTGGAGAAAGAAATCCTCAAAGAGAAACTTATCGTGGATGTTACGTATTTTGAGAACGATTTTACTGATTTGATTACGGCCGCGATACAACCTGACGGAAGTTTTTTGGCAGAAAACGTCGCCCAGGCCGCATCGGAGGGGATCGAAACGACCTTAACCTATAAACCATTTACCAAACTTTCTTTAACGGGAACCTATACTTACACAGAAACGAGGGATCGGGAGAATGATCAACAATTACCCCTCAGACCAAGAAACAGAGCAACCCTTGGGATAAATACCCAACCCACCGACAAAATGAATGTTAATGTAACCGGCATTATGGTGAGAGACAGGATAGATAGTGACGGTAAGGAAATGGACAACTATTGGACCACGAATCTGACAACCCGATATGACATCACAAAGGTAATGACCGCGTATATCAGGTGTGAAAACCTTTTTGATTACGGTTACGAAGAGGTAACAGGTTTTGGTTCCCTTGGTTTTACAGCGTACGGCGGAATGGAATTTAAGTTTTAAAGCAAACCTAGAACAGAAGAATCAGGAGGTGATGAAAAAGAGACAAATAGCTTTATGTAACATGTTGATACCCGTGACGTTATTTCTCAATCGATAAGGAGGAAAAAAATGAACCACGTAAAAAGAATATTAGGAATATTTATTGTTTTTGTGTTTTTGCCGGCTACCTACGGCGCCAGACAGCATGTAACCGTAGAAATTGACTACGGAGGGCTGCAACAGAGCCGCAAAGTGGAGATACCATGGAAACAGGGTATTACTGCCCTGGAGGCGCTTCAATCTGTTGCAAAGATCGAAACGCAAAAGCAGGAGGAACATTTTTTGATTATATCTATTGATACTATAGTTATGGAAACTGGAAACAGGGCGTGGTATTACAACATCAACGGTAAACGTGCAACATCCTTTGCCAATCAATGTATTCTCAGTGCGGGTGACTCTATGAGGTGGGAATACACAAAGGATGTTTGTACCCATAATAAGGAAGATCAAAGATGAAAAAACATACGTTGGCAATCCTGCTTGCCTTGCTCTTTTCCTTTCAACGCATTTCCTTTGCCCACGAAGGACATCTTCACGAAGAGCATCATCATGAACATGATGTGAAATACACCTGTATTGTAGGGGACTATATGACCTCAAGCGTTGTCAAGGCAATAAAAGCGATCTGGCAAGATTACCCCTTTCTTAAAGACCGGGTTACGTTTGAAATCATAAGCAAAACTGATCTTGAATCGGGATTCAATCCGAACGAGATGCTGGATTCAAATCTTATTTTATTTGATGTGCACGGCATCCGTATCTCTACACCGACTCAATCAGGCTTTGATTATGAAGTATTAAAGGAGGTAATTGACCGTGGCGCGACAGTTCTTGCCGTTGGTGAAACAGCCGGATTGGATTCACAATATGCAGCCATAGGATTAACATACGATAAAGAAATCCGCTCATACTTACAGTATTCAAGCACCGGGAATTTTAAGAATATGATCCTGCTTTCATTAAAGAAATATTTACCTTTCCCGGAACTTACTGCCAATCCGCCCAAAGAAGGATTAAAGATGGCCTATTATCATTACCAGCGGGACGAAAAACTCTTTGAGACATTCGAGGAATACCAGAATTGGTATCGGGAAGCAGGCCACATGAAGGAAAATGCAGAATGGGTCGCAGTCCTGACATACTCCTCATTTTATGAGCAAGGACAAGCATCTGTTGAAGATGAACTCATCCGTACCATTGAAGAAAAGGGGTTCAATGCCTTTGTAGCATTTGGCTATCCTGAGGATGCTGTTGTTGAGAAATTATTAGTAGATTCCAAAGGGGGTTCACGAGTTTCTGGCATACTGTCTTTTCTCTTTCGTTTTTCGGATTTCAAAGCTACAGACTCCCTGGAAAAATGCGGGGTGCCTGTGGTTAATTTGATTACCGTTTACGGGAAGGATGGAAAGACGTGGGAGAACGATCCCGAAGGTTTGAGTTCTTTGGAGGTAAGCTGGCAGTTGGCCATTCCCGAAATTGCCGGTCTTATACAACCTACGGTCGTTTCATATCGAATTCGTGAAAAAGATGATGAAACAGGCTTTTTTGTCGAACAACGAAAACCCGTACCTGAGCGGATTGATCGGGCTGTCGACCGTATAAAGGCCTGGATCAATTTACAGAGAAAAAACAACCTGGATAAAAAGGTAGCCCTGTTGTATTGGAATTATCCGCCAGGGAAGCAACATATCGGCGCCAGTTACCTGAATGTCTTTGCCAGTATCGAGAATGTATTAAAGATGATGAAGGAAAATGGATACGACGTTGGCAATGAAACCATTGATAAAGAGATACTGCTTGAAAATTCCCTAAGATACGGGAGAAACGTTGGAAATTGGGCACCAGGCGAACTTGACGGGATGATAAGGAACGGGAAATGTGTATTGCTGCCTCTGGAGGAATATCAAAAGTGGGCGCGGAGTCTACCGTCAAATCTTATGAAAGACGTTCATAAGGATTGGAGACCGGTTGAAGAATCCAATGTGATGATATGGACAGACCCGAAGCAAAAGAAAAAATATATGGTTATTCCCGCGATAAGACGGGGAAACGTTATTATCCTTCCCCAGCCGGTAAGGGGCTGGCTGCAGGATAAAGAAGCCTTGTACCATAGTAAAGACCTGTCCCCTCACCATCAATATGTAGGGGCATATTTATGGCTGAAGCATGGCTTTGGCGCAGATGCCGTAATCCATTTCGGCACACATGGCACACATGAATGGCTGCCAGGGAAAAGCAACGGTCTTTCTGGTGACGACCCACCGGAGGCATTGATTCAGGATTTGCCAGTCATGTATCCTTACATTGTAGACGATGTTGGTGAAGGGCTTGTCGCAAAACGGCGGGGAGCAGCCGTCGTCATAGACCACATGATTCCTCCTTTAAAAAAGGGCGGACTTTATCACGAATATGCCGAACTTGAAGAGCTGATCGGTGACCATGACCGGGCACTGGAACAGGATGCCGCACTTGCAAGGCAATACATGGAAAATATCATAAAAAAGATAAAAGATCTGGGGCTCGAGAAAGACATAGAAATTCGTGACCATTTGAATATTGATCCGCAAAGCGATGACCAGCATAGGTTTGATCACGAAGTCATTCATAAAATAGGAGAGTATCTTCAGGAATTGAAGCAGCTTAATATGCCTTACGGATTGCATACATTCGGTCATGCACCAGATGAATTGCTTCGTACGTCCACCATTCAGGCGATACAAGAGGTTATCAAAGATATCCCTGCCCATGAATTGGACAAAAACATCCAGGAAGGTGCAAAGCGGGAATTGTCTAATCTGGTTAAGGCCATGAATGGACATTATATACCAACGGGAACCGGAAATGACCCCGTAAGAAATCCAAACTCACTGCCTACGGGGAAAAACTTTTATGCCTTTAATCCGGATAAGATACCCAAGAAAGAGGCCTGGCAGGTGGGCGTCAAATTGACCCAGGAACTACTCGATAATTATCGGGCGAAAAATAACGAGAACTATCCTGAGAAATTGTCCTTTGTCATATGGGGTACAGAAACAATACGCCACGAAGGAGTGCTGGAATCTCAGATCCTTTATTTGCTAGGGGTTGAGCCTATTTGGAATGAATGGGGGAAGGTGACGGGGATTAAGGTCATACCGAGGGAGAAGTTGGGCCGTCCGAGAATTGACATCGTCGTTTCTTCGGCGGCAGAAGAGATGTTTGGACAGTTGACCCAATACATCGACCAGGCCGTTCAAATGGTAAAAGGGCTTGATGAAAAAGACAACCAGATTCAACAACATATCAAGGAAGCAACCGGGAAACTGATTCAAAAAGGCTGGCCGCAAAAGAAGGCCGAACAATATGCTGCTGTCAGAATCTTTGATGAAGCCCCCGGTCATTATGATTTGAATGTTTCACGCATCGTGAGCGCAAGCGGAACCTGGGAAGATGATGCCGTAGTTGCGGATGAATATCTGAAACGGATGAGTTATGGGTATGGGAACGGTTTGTGGGGAGAACCCATGGAGGATGTCTATAAAATGGCGCTAAGCGGAACCAGGATGGTTGTTCACAGCCGTTCTACCAATCTGTACGGGACGGTTGATAATGATGACTTTTTCATGTACGCAGGAGGGCTTGCGGCCTCAGTCAGGGAATTGGACGGAAAGTCACCCGAATTGGTCATTACCAATATAATGAATCCAGCTAAACCGGAAATGACACCGATCGACAGGATGATGGGCATGGAGTTGCGGTCACGCTATTGGAATCCGGAATGGATTGAAGGGATGAAGAAGGAAGGTTTTGAAGGGGCAAATCAGATGGCTGAATTTGTTGAAAACATGTGGGGCTGGCAGGTCACCGTACCAGAGACAATGGACGCTGCCCGTTGGGAAGAGACGTTTGAAGTCTATGTTGAGGATAAATACGGAATGGATTTGAAGGAATTTTTCGGTAAGAAAAACCCTTACGCGTATCAAGCTCTAACAGCCAGAATGCTGGAGACGATACGAAAAGGATACTGGCAGCCGACGGAAAAAGTCAAACAAACCCTGGCAATGGAATACATGACAACGGTAATAGAACACGGTGTAGCCTGTTGTGTGCAAACCTGCAATAATCCAGCCTTCCAGCAATATGCAACGGATGTTTTGAATACACCGGATCTCGTAAATCCAGATACCTTGATTCAGTATGCAGAGGTCTTAAAAAACGCTACCGGTAAGTTACTAAACGAACGAAAGGCAGAGATGGACAAGATCGTTCTGGCTCAGGCGTCTATGTCAAAACCTGCCCCGGGAAGTATTGAACAGGGAGGGAATGCCGGACAAACACAGGATAAAGAGAAGATTGAAAAGGCCGATGAATGGAAATTAGAGGGTGAAGATGCTGGAAAGACCGAAATAGTCAAAGGATTGGAGATGGAAGAGGTAAAAACGAACGAAGGCAAAATAACCCTCAATCAATCGAACAGGCATTGGGTCGTTATTGCAATTGTGTTGGGATGCATCGGCTTTTTCGTTTATGGATGGACAAGGAAAAAATTTTAAATAAAAGGTTAAAAATATGAATCTTCTCAATCTATTACAAAGCATTCTTTCTGTTCTTTCATCAGCAATGCTCTATCCCGTCATGATTTTATTGGTAGTTTTTTTCATCTGGATGATTATCACCATAGGCGGGTTTGTCTCAGAGTATTTTGAGAGAAAGAGACACGCTCAAAAACAAAATCCAAATGAATTTATAGAATCCTTTTCAAGTGATGACATCCTCAGATATACATCTCAGGAGATACAGAGGATGCCATCTTGTTTTCAGGAATATTTCAGAGAACTTGTGAACGAATTGAAAAGGGATAAAAGTGGCAGAGAGATTCGAATAGAGTATCTGTTGCAAAGTAAGGAACAAAAAATGGTTAAAAGTCTGGATAAACTCCGACTCATGATCCGTGTAGGTCCCACCCTCGGTTTGATGGGGACGATAATCCCGATGGGACCAGCCCTGTCCGCCTTATCGCAGGGCGATCTTGAAAAGTTGTCAAGCAATATCATTATCGCCTTTACCACCACCGTTGTAGGGTTAGCGATTGGGATTACCGCCTATTTTCTTTCAACGGTGAAAAACAGGTGGATTCATGAAGATATAAAGAATCTTGAGTATTTTACTGAATGTGTTATGGAAAAAGGAGGAATAGATTACCGCAGTGTGCCGAGGGATTAGCATACGTTGAGAAATTGGGAAGACGGGAAGTTGAGAAGACAAACTTCACAACCACTCACCTACCCATCCTCCTTTTCTCTGCGACCTCTGCGTACTCTGCGGTGAAGAAAACTGAAATGAGATATCTTAAGAAAAGACGCCGGGTTATTGGAAAGGAAGCCGATCTCCATCAGGAAGATCCTATGTCGGGTGTGGCCAATCTTTTTGATGTAGGAGTAGTCTTTATTGTGGGTCTTATCGGTGCATTAATCAGTGCCTACAGCCTGCTCGATTTCCTCTCTCCAAAAACAGAAATTACCATGGTCAGGAAAAACGACACTGGTCAGGTAGAGATTGTTACCAAAAAGGGCAAACAGATAAGAATTGAAAAAGTTACCGATAAGAATTTACAGGGAGAAGGCACTCGACTGGGGACAGCTTATCGACTAAAAGATGGAAAGGTAATCTATGTACCAGAAGGTGAGGCAGAGAAGTAATTCGTGCCTGAACAAAAACACCCTTTTCTGAAAAACATTCGGGCGGCCTTACGCTTGCTAAAAACTTTTCTTTCGTCTATCTCCAACCCCCACCAAGCGCCTTGTAAATATTTACACTGGCATTAAATTGTTGCTGTTTGGTGCTTACTAATTCTAGTTTTGATTGGAGGGCATTTTGTTGTGTTATTAATACCTCCAGGTAATTTGCCCTGCCGGTTTTGAATAGTTCCGACGATATTTCTATTGATTGAGTTAAAGCAGTCACTTTTTTGGTTGTAAGGTTGTATGCCAGTTCCAAATTTTTAATATTATTCATTTCATTGTACACTTCTATGTAACCATTGATAATTGTTTTTTGATAATGGTATAATGCTTCCAACTGTTTTGCCTGTGCAGTTTTAAATTGTGCCTGGATTGCACTCCGGTTAATTATTGGGACGGTTAAACTGCCAATTGCCGCGTATGCAATGGATTCAGGCGATCTAAACAAATACGAGGTATTAAAAGCCTGAAACCCCATTGCCCCCGTAATGTTAAAGGAAGGATAAAATGCCTTCTTTGCCGATGCTACATCTGCTTTTGTAGCCATTAATTCAAACTCAGCTTGTTTTATATCGGGCCTGTTTTCCAGCAGATCAGATGGAATACCGACCTTTACCTGAACAGGAATTTCCTTTGGGAGGATTGATTTTTTACGGATAACCGGTTGTGGAAATCTGCCCAATAAATAATTTATTCTGTTTTTACTCTCAGTAATTCTCTGGAATGTTTCGACTTCTAAAGCCCTTGAATGCTGCAATTGTGCATCAAACTGCTGTACCGCCAACTCATTGGCCGCAGCAGCTTGTTTTTGAATGGTAACCATGGAAAGTGCGTTTTCCTGCAGCTTGATAGTTTCTCTGATAATCTCCAGTTCGGTGTCTAAACTTAATAGTTCGTAATAGCTGATTGCTATCTCTGAAATTAAATTGGTAAGCACGATGTTTTTTCCTTCAATGCTCCCAAGATAACGGGCAAATGCCGCTTTCTTCTTGTTGCGGAGTTTACCCCAAATATCCATTTCCCAGGTTGTTTGTAAACCGATATAATAATCGGGAAGATCATCAGGCACCATGTGTCCGGGGGTAATTTCAGTTGCCCTGTTTCCGGCTCCATCCATGGTGTAACGACCGAATCTCCTTTGAGAAACAGAACCACCGCCGGAAATTTCCGGCAACAAAGCACCCTTACGCATTCTCAGTTCTGCCCGTGCAATTTCGATTTTTTGGAAGGTCATCAATACATCAGGATTATTCTTTAAAGCGGTATCAATCAAATCAATTAATGCGCTATCAGAGAAAAACTGTCGCCAGTCAATCGTTGCTGAATTTGTTGAATCTTTTGTATTCGCAAATGATTCAGGCATTGGTTTTATGGCATCGCTTTCAATATTTTTTGTTGTCTGACAACCCGCCATACATAAGCAAACAGCCACAAATCCACAAATTAGTTTATTTATCGATTCCTTCATTGTTTTAAATGGTTTCGGTATATGCTATTACTTCTTTGACACCCTTTCTTGCAAATTTTTCTGCAAGGGTTGCGAAAACGACATACAGCCCGGGGATAATAATTACCCCAAAGATTGTTCCAAACAGCATGCCGCCTGCCGCAGCCGCACCAATGGTTCTGTTGCCCACAGCGCCTGCACCGGTTGCAAGCATTAAGGGAATCAACCCGGCAATAAAGGCGAACGATGTCATGAGGATTGGCCGCAACCTGACAGCAGCCCCTTCAATGGCAGCTTGCACGGGTGTCTTTCCTTCCCGGTGCTTTAATGAGGCAAATTCAACAATCAGGATGGCATTCTTGCCGAGCAAACCGATAAGCATAATCATGGCTACCTGGGCATAAACATTGTTTTCTAAACCCATAAGCATCAAGAGGAAAAATGCCCCGAATATTCCGGTAGGCAAAGAGAGAATAACAGGCATGGGCAGGAAGAAACTTTCATACTGTGCAGACAATAGTAAATAGACAAATACCAAACAAATAATAAAAATATAGATTGCCTCATTGCCTGATAGTATTTCATCGCGGGTCATGCCTGCCCAATCTATGCCGTAACCCTTCGGTAATTTTTCTTTAGCTACTTCCTGGATAGCAGCAATAGCGCTGCCACTGCTGTAACCGCTGGCAGCTTCTCCGTTCAGCTCTGCAGACTGATACATATTGTAACGGGTAATCTGGTCCATGCCATAGATACGCTCCATCGTCATAAAGGCGGATAGAGGCACCATTTTATTTTCATTATTTTTTACATACAACTTAAGGATATCCTCCGGCTTCGCCCGGTATTCAGGTAGTGCCTGCACCATTACCTTGTACATTTGGCCAAAGCGAATGAAATTTGTGGCATACTCACTTCCTAATAAGGTTTGCAGCGTGCTCATCGCATCATTCACCGTTACCCCTTTTTGAGCAGCTTTATCGTTATCAATATGGACCATATATTGCGGGTAGCTTGCATCAAAAATGGTAAAAGCCCTTGATATCTCAGGCCGATCTTTTAAGTCCTTGATAAACTGGTTGACTACCGTTTCCATTTTTTTAACATCCCCGCTGCCGGTTTTATCCAGTAACCTCAATTCAAAACCGCTGGCATTTCCATAGCCTGGCACGGCTGGCGGAGGGAAGAACTCAATTTCCGCGTCTTTAATGTGTTTGGTTTTTTCGGCAACAAGTCTGATAACATCATGAACAGATTCCTTCCGGTCGTGCCAATCTTTTAAGTTGATTAGGCAGGTACCGTACGTGGCGCCTGTTCCATCAGATAAGATGTTTGCTCCCGCTAAGGAAGAAACCGACTCTATGGCATCAATCTCTTCGCATGTTTTTTGTACTTCATTTACCACTTCTTTGGTTCTTTCTAATGTTGAGCCGGGGGGAGTAGTGATACTGGCATAAAATGTTCCCTGGTCTTCGTTGGGAATAAAACCTGAAGGCAGGAGCTTTCCAAAAATACCTGTTCCCGCGCAAAACAACAGCAATATCGAAAATGTAATAACCTTGCGGTTGATAATAATGCCTAGCAACTTTTGGTACCTTGCCGAAAGATTTCCGTACCAGGTATTAAAGCCATGGAAAAAATAATGAAACACATTTTTCTTTTTGTGCTGGCTGTGGGTATTTTTTAAAAACAAAGCGCAAAGCGCCGGAGTAAGCGTTAACGCAACAATACCTGAAAGAACAATAGCGATGGCTATGGTGATAGAGAACTGCTTATAAAAAACACCAATAGGACCTGACATAAAAGCAGTTGGAATAAAAACCGCAGACATTACCAGGGTAATTGCAATAATAGCCCCGCTTATCTCCCGCATCGCTTTTTCGGTAGCCTTCTTTGCCCCGATATGAGCGTGTTCCATTTTTGCATGCACCGCCTCCACCACCACAATAGCATTATCCACGACAATGCCTATGGCAAGAACTAATGCAAAAAGGGTAATAAGGTTTAAGGAAAAACCCAGTAACTGCATGAAAAAGAGCGTGCCAATCAAGGAAACAGGCACGGCTAAGGCGGGAATGAGTGTTGAACGCCAATCTTGCAGAAAAATAAATACTACCAATGATACCAGCAAAAACGCCTCAATCAGCGTTTTTAACACCTTCTGAACAGAGGCGTCTAAAAAACGCGACACATCATAACTAACCGCATAATCCATACCCTCAACAAAGGAGGATTCTTTAATCTCAGCGATCCGCTTTTTCACCTTGCTGATTACTTCACTGGCATTAGAGCCTGGCAACTGTTTCAGTATAATGGAAGCAGCGGGTCTGCCATTTAGTTTTGACTCTACATCAAAATAAATTGTACCAAACTCCACATCAGCGATATCTTTTATACGAAGTATTCCGCCATCAGCATTCGATTTTACCGGAATATTTGCATACTGATCTTCGGTGTTATACCTCCCCGTGTATTTTATTACGTATTGTAATGCTTGTGCTGACTTGTCCGAGCTTTCCCCTACGGTACCCGGCGCAGCTTCCACATTTTGTTCCCGTAACGCATTCAGTACATCACCGGTAGAAACATTATAGGCAAGCATTTTATCGGGTTTTAACCAAATACGCATAGCGTATTCTTTAGCCCCCAATATATCCACATAACTAACCCCATCAATTCTTTTTAATTCCGGCAGTATGTTAATATCCGCAAAATTATACAGGAATTTTTCTTCTAAAGCGGTATCTGTGCTGAAAATGTCTAAATACATCAGCATGGCTCTCTCTTCCTTGGCAATTTTTACTCCGTTTTTTATTACCTCTGCCGGAAGTTCATCCACCACGGTACCTACTCTGTTTTGAACATTTACCGCGGCAATGTCAGGGTCGGTGCCTACCTCAAAAATGACTTGCACGATACCCATGCCATCATTTCCCGAGATAGACGACATATACTTCATTCCCGGAACACCATTGATAGCACGCTCCATAGGCACGATGACGGCCTTTGTAACGGTTTCTGCGTTGGCGCCGGTATACTCAACGGTAACATTTACCACAGGTGGAGCGATACTGGGAAATTGCTCCATTGGCAATTTGGTTAAGGCCAATGCCCCCAACAGGGTGATGATTAAAGACAGCACTATGGATAAAATGGGTCTATGGATAAATTTCGAACTCATGGTTTATTTTCTATCTTAATTTTGAGCCATAAACAAGCTTTGAGCTTTTGGTTGTTCTGCCAGGATCTGTTTCATAGAAATAACTTCAGGAATTATTTTATCTCCCTCTTTCACCAGTTGAATGCCTTCATAAATAATTGTATCATTGGAAGATAACCCGGATTCAATTACATAGAAATGGGGAATGCGAAGCTTGGGAACAACGCCGCGCATTTTTACCGTATTGTTGGAATCTACCGTATATACATAGGTTTTGTCCTGAATTTCAAAGGTTGCTTTTTGCGGAATTATCAAGGCGCTTTTTTCTTCTTTTATTATCCTGACTTCACCACTGGAACCCTGTCTTAAACGAAGATCAGGATTCGGAAAACATGCCCTGAAAGCTATATTTCCGGTGTTTTTGTCAATTTTTCCTGCCACGGTATCGATACATCCTTTATACGTGTGAATTTGATTATTGGCTAAAACGAGCGACACCTCATTCTTCTTTCCTGAGTCCATAAGCGTGGCGAAATCCAAATACTCTTTTTCGGACACATTGAAGTAAGCAAATACCTTTTTATTATCTGAAAGGGTAGTCAGCAGGGTTCCTTCATCAACGAAACTTCCGGCCTTATTGGGAATCCTGTCGATTATTCCATCAAATGGCGCCTTTATTACGGTATAAGACAGATTTAGTTCAGCGCTTGCCACATACGATTTCGTTTCATTAACTTTTGCACGAAGCGCATCCAGTTTAGACCGGGCCATATGAAGCTCCGTTTTTGACACGATATTTTTTTCTACCAGTATTTTTACATTCTGCAAATCCAGTTCAGCAGTTTTTGTCTCTGCAATAGCGCATTTCAGCATTGCCTTCGCTTTTAATAAATTCACTTCATATTCATGGCTGCTTATGCTAAAAAGTACTTGTCCGGCCTTTACGATTTCACCTTCGTCAACATGAATTTTTTCTATATATCCTTTCACCCTGGCTCGCAACTCGACATGCTGTAAAGAATGTATATTTGCCACGTAATCATGCGTGTATGTCGTATCCATCACGATAGGATTTGTAACGGGGTATTTTTCCTGGCTAATGCTATTTTTCTTATCCGACGAACATGCACTTATGAATAAAGCAACCCAAACACTCAAATACATAAATTTTTTATTCATAGAGATCCTTAATAATAAAAAAGGTGGTAGGAAATTATTTTTTCATTAAGAATGTAACGTAACAAAAAATGATAAAAAAATGTTTCCAAAATAAATAATAGGGAATTGGTTTTTTCTTAACAGAGAGACAATGGGAAGTGAGGAGGTAGGAGAGATTATTCGGAGTTTTAAGAAATATCTTCCTGGTTGCGTAAAGATGGTAACGGGGAGCTCATTGGTTGGGAAAGTGTGGACGCTGCCCTTGAAGAAGGAGGAAAAGGCCGATACAGCAATAGAAGAGTATGACAAGAGGGCAGATAGTGAGACCTGATAGGGGAGGCCAATTGGGAAGGGTTATCAGCCATAGTATCAAACAAATTTGCGACCAACTATGCGCATTTTCAGATCGTAATGCTTTCCTACAATATCTAGCGGTCGTTTAAGATGCTTGCAGGACATAGCCTGTTGGAGCAGAAGCGACCGGACAAAGAAAGTAGGGCGGAATCAACAGGTGCTGCACGAGAAGTGGTAAACAATACCATACGGATTGCCCGTTTAAAGCTTTTGTTCATAGCGGCGAAGATTAGTTGACGCAAGAAATTTCTTGCACGGGTTGTTAATCACGTGCAAAAGTGGCATCTGCCAGAGAAAAAGAACTGAAAATGCACCTATAAAACACTCCTTGGTATGGGCAATCAGCTCGCGATGTTGATCGCTGAATTAATAAATTTTACCGCACACACGGGAGCGGTCTGCTTGGTGTAAGACGCAGGTGTTACCTTAAGCCATTGAATAAACCTGACTTTTGCATCAGGAAAAAATTACCACAAGCCACCGAAAAACCCTGATAGAGCATATCGCAGATGCCTGCTCTGGCCATGCATCTGAGATATAAGGCGGTAGACGTTTTTATTGTCTAGGCATTCTTATGTATCCTCATAATAACATCGGAAACAATGCAAACGCCGCCAAATTTCTTAACAATCGGTCTTACAGCTTCCACAATCTTGTGCATTTCCTTTTCTTCACAAACGACCATGATATAACTGTTTTTAAACAGGTCAGTAAGTGCATCACCAGACCTCATCCCTCTATGACCTTTTCCAATCACGTCATTGATAATGCTATAACCAGAAACTCCTATCTCATCGAGAAACTTTGTGACATGTCCAACTTCAAGAGCATCTATGATAATTTCTACTTTTGATACAGGTTTCATAATTTTCTACCCTAAAAATGCAGGAAATAACGCATTGGCTCTCTTAATTAAATAATAATATAACGGTATTCCAACAATGATATTAAACGGAAACGTAATACCTAATGACATGGGAACGAATAAGCTTGGGTTTGCCTCGGGAAGCGACAATCTCATAGCCGCGGGAACGGCAATGTATGAAGCGCTTGCGCAAAGCACTGCAAGCATAAGGGCATTTTCCGGCTGCAAACCGATAAGTTTTGCTAAAACAACACCAATACACCCATTGAAAACCGGCATTAATATAGCAAATGGCGGCAAAAAAAATCCAGCACTTTTTAAATCGCCGATTTTCTTTGCAGCCAGAAGTCCCATGTCTAAAAGAAAAAAGCTGAGCATGCCTTTGAAGATATCTTTGGTAAAGGGCTTTAAGGTATCCCAGCCTTCTTCGCCGGAAGCTAGCCCTATCAAAAGGCTACCCGTTATCAACAATACAGAACCATTCAGGAAAGCTTCCCGAAATACTTCAGCCCAGGAAACCCCATCTTCGTTATTCTCTTTCTTAGGAGCAAATATCCTTGCCAGGATAATACCGACAACAATTGCCGGCGACTCCATAAGCGCCAACGCCGCTACCATATATCCGCCAGGTACGAGGCCCAACGTTTGCAGAAAAGTTACCGCCGTAATATAGGTCACGGCACTTATGGAACCATAGGTTGCAGCAATTGCAGCGGCATTGTAAACATCCAGCTTTATTCTTAAAATGAAGAACGCATAAAATGGCACAAGAATAGCCATAAATATGGCAGCAGACAGCGCAAATACCACTTCATGAGTAATCCCGGTTTTCCGTAATTCAACCCCACCATGGAATCCTATGGCAAGCAGCAAGTAAAGCGAAAAAAGCTTGGGTAGTGGTTCGGGAATTTTCAGGTCTGATTTACAGAATGACGCGATCATCCCAAGAAAAAAGAAGAGTACGGGCGGATGTACCAAATTATTTATGATAAGACTTGTGTCCATTTTTTCCCCTTGATTTATTCAAATGCGTTGAGTTTTCGTGTTATTCTCATCTTGCATGATACGTAATTGACAATTACATCACAAGAGAGCCGCGAGAAGTTGAGATTCTCATTCTCCTCATGTATGCTGAAACAGAGATTCGCAACGTTCATTCCAAAAAGGTTTCCCATCCTATCATTTGCCCTTATTGCCGTAATACCCGTTGTTTAGCGATGATTTTTATCTGTTCATGCTATAATCGTTGGCGTAAATAGCAGTCCTGTCACTATTTCATATTTGAAATTTACATTACAATTTGCTCTATTAACAAGAATCAGATAGAATAATAAGCATAGATGTTACAAGACACCTTTACGTAAATTCAGCTCGCAAATAGTTAGAGATTCTAAACATTTCAGCGGCAATAACCATTGCCAGGAAATTTTACTTTACCTTGAGGCGTATGTATACCTACCGTAAGGAACTATTGCCAAACGGATTGCGCGTAATTTATCTGGAAATGCCCCACATCCATTCCGTGGTTATCTCCGCTTATATCGGCGTAGGATCCCGATACGAAGAAGAGGAGAAGCTCGGCATCTCACATTTCCTTGAACACATGCTTTTTCGCGGAACCAGGCGTTTTCAAAACTCCTTCGAATTATTTCAGGCCATAGATACGATCGGCGGTGATATCGACGCCTATACATCACCGGAATATTCTGCCGCAATTATTCAGGTGCACCGCAAACACGCAGAAGCTGGCATACGCATCCTGGGGGACGTCCTCCTTGGAGGAAATTTCAAGGCGGCTGATATTGAAATCGAAAGACGCATCATCCTGGAAGAGATGAAACAATTTGTGGATGTAAAGGGAGATTATGTGGGCATTGACGACATGTCATTTTCCCTGATGTGGAAGGATAGTTCCGCAGGGGTGCCACTATTCGGAGATGAAAAAACTATTGTGTCCTTGCGTGCTAAAGACCTGAATGCCCATTATAAAAAATTCTTCGCTCCGGAGAATATGGTGCTCTGCATCAGCGGAAACTTCCAGAAAAGCAGGGTTACCCACTACGTAAACGAAATATTTGGAAATTTGCGTGGACACCTTTCCGTGCAAAAACCATCCCTGAAGACCGCGCAAACGGAACCAAGATATTTATTCAAAAAATCTCCCTCTCAAACTACCAGTTTTAAGCTCTGTCACAAGGCTTATCCCTATAAACATGAAAAGGTCATTATCATGCTACTCCTTGCCGATGTTTTGGGAGGAGGGATCAGCTCCCGATTATCACTCAACATCCGTGAAAAATTGGGTTTGGTCTATGATATTACCTGTTATCCAACCATGTTTTCTGACGTCGGCTCTCTTGACATTTATACATCGACAAAAAAGGAAAATTTTGAAAAAACAACGAAGGCCGTCATGGATGTGGTGCATAAGCTTTTCCGGAACGGAATAACAGAAGAAGAACTGAGCAGGACAGAGGAACGGGTCTTCAGCCAGACACAATTCATCATGGATAGCCCACTTGCCATGGCAAACTGGTTTGGAATTGAAGAGCTGTTACTTGCCCCAAAGAAACCTGACACCCCGGAAAATCAGGCACAAAAGATCCATGACGTCAGACTGGATGCTGTTCAAAATGCCATTGCAGAAATCTTTGTACCTGAAAAACGCAATTTTATCGTGGTGGGCAGCTATGATTTGCTGAGCAAGAAACGTACGACTGCAATGCTGAAATAAGACGAGGCACAATAAAACACAGTAGTATCTTGTAAGATTTGTAACACTTTAGTTTTTTGAACAATCCCAATAACAGCGATATCTGCCATACCGTGTAGGAGCAAAATATTTGCTATAATTAGCAAAACTTTATTTATATCCAAGCGTCAAATACTTCGCCCTCTTTTTTAAAAAAAACCAAATTGCAGATAAAGATTTTTAACGGACAAACACCAACCTTTTAAAAAACTCCTTAATCTCGTTCCACTCGCCCATATCCAATCTTACCTCTTTTCCACTTCTTATTACAGTCACGTCACCCAGGCTATTCACGGCATCGTCAAAGTATACCAGACTCCTCTTAATATGGTAACGGTAATCTTCAGAAACTCCGTACTTTTTCTGAACCTGCGATATCAAATAATCCAACGTCATCCCAAATGACCGCATCAATGAATACAAATCGAAAAAATCCTTAGCAGTTCCCCTTTGTATTATAGCCACTACTTTCATGGCTGCAATATCTTCTGGCGATGCCAATCTCATATCACAGTCCTTTCCACTTACCGGGGGATTAAGAAGTGGATATGGATAGTTAAAAAGACTAAATCTGACGTTAGCAACTATTGCTATCAGCGCGTTCTTTTCCGCAGCATTCGTTACGGTAATAACATACCTTTGACCAATAGCAGAAATAACGGGACCGCAATAAAACTCTTTATCTGTAAATAAATCAATGTCCAATGATACCCTATGATTTAAGTATATGGCAACAGCAGTTCCACCTGCCATATAGGTATCCGCAGGCAAAGGCCAGGTATGAACGTCTTTTAACAGGGTAGCCACAAATGCTGGTATTGCTTCTGGAAGCATCTTGTATCCTCCCGTTTCAGGTTAAAAAACAAACACCAATAATTAATGCTCCTTGGACTCAGATAAGAACTCTGTTGCACCACATGTACGATATCTTCATGGTTGAAATTAGCCAAAACAAATTCAATTTGCCTGTCACCGCCATGTTCCAAGACTCGTTCAATGATGAGGAATTTATCAGATTCAAGATCGAGGGAGTTGAGTGCAGCCCCCCAAAGGCAAGGAGCTATGATGTCTTTCACCGTATCACTAATCATAGGGAAATTATACCATATTCCACCGACTCTTTAAAAACAATAACTTCACCGTAAAATCGTAACAATTCAGTTTTTTGGAAAAAATCCGATGCATTTTTAACGATGATCACTCTTGCAGATTAAACCATACGACTTAAAACAGGCAATGAGGCTTAAACAAATACCCTCCCTGCAAAAGCCAAATGTTTCGGTTCAATTGAGGACGAGCAAACCAGTGAGCAAGAAATCGTTAATGACATTCCTTTTATTTCTCTTGCAAAATTCTGGCAATTCTTTTACCCTGATAAAATAACACGTGAACATAATTTTGTACTTTTAGAAAGGTTTTTTATTATGAAATATTATGGTGCGATCCTTCTTGGCATTCTCCCTATGGCTTTCATACTGGGTTGTAGTAAGGACAACACCACAGCCCCAAAAACGGGAATTATTTACCATTCAGGCAGCATTGGTGATGAAACCACTAGCGATTCTCAAAGTTCTCAGAAATTAAAGATTCAACCGTTGCATGACAAACTAAGATCCCTGGGCAACGCCGACTTGTTCCAATTTGCCCTGACGTGCGGAAATCAAGGAAACTACTC
>CAZBCT010000056.1:0-19256 GCA_964490485.1 uncultured Candidatus Brocadia sp.
TTCGGTTCAATCGAGGACGATTGAACCAGCGAAGGGACACAGGGTAAAAGTTGCCTAAGGCTTAATTTAATTGGTAATCGTAGAAAGGTAGAGAATGAAAAAGATAAAGTACATTCTCATAGGGCTTCTCGTAATCACCTTGAATAAACCTCTTTTAGCCAAAACCGACCTTCATGGCCTGGTTCGCAGCGGGCAATACAGTAAGGGGGCGCTGCTTAGTGCTCCTCAGCCTGATACCATGAAGCAATCATTGGATGGTGTCTACAGCGTGGGGACATATCCTCTTTACACCCCCGAGTTGGCTCCGGGTGAAGGTTGCGAGATGATACAGGGTTACTGCAACTTGTGTCACAGCGTTACGTACATTACCATGCAGCCCCCGCTTCCGGCAGACACGTGGGAAGCCGAGGTTTATAAGATGATCAATACCTACGGGGCTCTCATACCGGAAGATGAGACGAAGCGGATCATTGCATACCTTCAGGCACACTACACCAAGGAAACCCGAAAACAATAATGGCAATATTGCCACCTTTGCCAGTATTTAAAGCGCGATGGGACTGTGAAAAGCCCTTCCATTTGATTCCTTCAAGCATCCGATTCATCAAAAGATCATAGATAGCAACCGGTACCCTCGATCAGCAATGCCTTGAACTCCCTGCTTCTCAAAAAAGGTAAACCTTTGCTTGCTAATACCAGTTTATTATGTATACTGGTGGCATGGTATCAAGAAAAACGCCAAAAACACGGAACATTATGAATCAAAGAGAGAATGTGATAACAGATAAAACACTGTGGGTGATATTGCTTGTGGCTTGTATAATACGCCTCTACATCTGGTACGTAACCCCGATTATAAGTACGGATGGCATATCTTACATAAATACAGCAAAACATTTCATGTCTGGAAATTTTTACGAAGGACTCAAACATCCATATCACCCATTGTACTCATTGTTCATAGCGGTAGTCTCAAGTATGGGTATAGGCTTTGAAACGGCGGGAAGGCTTGTTTCCTTATTTTTTAGCACACTTTCCGTAGCAGTGGTATATTTCTTTGGGAAGAAGATGTTTGATTGGAGAATAGCCATTATATCGGCGATTCTCCTTGCCTTTCATCCGTATGCAGCCAGACTCTCAGCCGAAGTAAGGTGCGACTCGATGTATCTCTTTTTTTATCTGCTTGGATTTGGCCTGGGATATTTAGCCATTGCTGTAAAGAAATTATATTTCTTTTTTCTTGCCGGGGCGGCAAGTGCATTTGCATATCTTACCAGGCCCGAGGGTATAAGTGTCATACTAATATTAAGTATTTGGATAGGTATTCAATTGATAAAATTTGAGCGTCCCTATTGGGGGAATTGCTTAAAGAATTTCTGTGTATTGTTCGTTGGGTTCTTAATCTTTTCAAGCCCGTATTTACTCTATCTGAGAGATTATACGAATTCCTGGACATTTACTCAAAAAAAGCAATTATCTGATATAAGCGGCATTACGACGATGGGTGATATGATGCATGATTTCCCAAAATGGGAAATAGATGAGGCAACCAGCACACCGAGAGACAATTTCCCCCACGATAAAATAATTGGAAAGAATGTTAGCAAGCAAGGTTATAAATCCTCCCCAAAGGCGATACCTAAGCATACATCAGTATTGAAATACCTCCAACCTATCGGTACGGTCTTAAACGAATTCGTTGTTACCATACATTATCCTTTCGTAATCTTCTTAATAATCGGTATTACGGGTATAATAAAAAACAATAGAGATATGACCGTAACCTTCTATATAACATCGTATATAGTTCTTTTCTTATTTATATTGTACTTCCTGAAGTTAACGAGTGGTTATGCTGGTCACAGGCACTTTTTAAGCGGTGCATTGATTACACTTTTCTGGACTGGGATAGGAATAAACAATACCTACTCGTGGCTCATAAAAAAAATACCAAAATTGCAACCCGCACAAGCAGATAATATTCTTTCACGAAGCGGTATTATTTTTTTATGTTTGGTTATTGCTTTCTTCCTGCCGAAGACGTTGAAGTCTTTTAAATCCGAAGGCATTTACAAAGACGCTGGTGTATGGATCAAGACCTTTTATCCCGATGTTCCAGCAATTCTCACAGACGATGCTATAATCGCATTTTATGCGGATGTTCAAAGACTAGAGATACCTGAAAAGAATACGTACAAGAAATTAGTAACCTATGCACGGGCAAAAAAAGTAAACCTTATTGCCGTAACAGATGATATTGTTGATTATGTCCCGGATTTCTTTTCGAGAATAAATCATAGTGATTTAAAAGAGCTATACAAAGGAACATCTAAAAATGAGAAGGTGGTTATTTATCAGGTTATACATGAACAGCGAAGCAAGGCAACACTTCACGCTGACGAATAATTTGCGGCGCTATTTAGCCCCGCCAATAAACCCACAAGATATACTCAAGATATTCATACAAGGTGAATTTTAAATTGGTACCAGGGTGGCACGGACAAACTCCGTTTGTCCGTGTTGGACTTGCGCGACATTGTTTACGAAGTATTCATTTTAACATTTGGATGGACAATACAAGGCAGACCACGTAAGCACAAGGCATTAAGCAGTACTACAAAAACACGGACAAGCATAGCTTGTCCGTGCCACCCTGTTAGATTATGGCGGCTCTGTATCAAGTTTATAAATCACAAATTGTGAGCCTCTTGAGTATAAATACACCTAATGAGAGGTGCGGCATAAGTACAGATGAGAAGGAACTTCGATTTTATAAGGGATCGTTATTTTCTGTGGATATATTTCCTTAGTTATTTGTAATTTATAAATTGCATAGCAAAGTCATAATTCTGATCCTTAATTGCCTTTATAATTGCCTGTAAATCATCTATCTTCTGCCCTGTTATCCGAATCTTATCTTCCTGTATTTGCGATTGTACTTTCAGCTTTAATCCTTTTATAAATTTCACAATTTCCTTAGCCTTTTCCATCGGGATACCCGATTGAAAGGTAATGACCTGACGTATTGTGCCTCCTAATGCAGTCTCTGTCTTTCCGAAATCAAGAGACTTCAGGGGGATGCCTCTCTTTTCGAGTTTTTCTTTTAAAATCTCAGTCAGACTTCCGAGCTTATAATCGTCGTCTGCGATTAATGTAATAGAATTATCACTATTTAACGTAATTGACGATTTACTTCCTTTAAAGTCGTATCGGACTGCGAGTTGTTTCTTCGCCTGGTCAACTGCATTATTTACTTCATGCATTTCGACCTTACATGCAATATCGAATGAATGTGTTTCTGCCATAGGTGATTTCTCCTTGAGATATAAAATGAAACATCCATGAGCCTTTGACTCACAAGAAATAACAAAAATGTTACCCTGAGATGAAGGTGAAGTGTCTCGTTAAGACCAGATTCTTCGCTTCGCTCAGAATGACAAAAAGCGAAGGGCTCGGAATGACAGTGGGTTGTTATTTTCAGGTGAAACCTTACTAAAAAGGGAAGATTTTGCAAGGTAAAGATTCATGAGCCATGGAACCCTGAGTTTAATAACCCAACTTTTTTATTTCGTCCTCGGTAAAACCGACAAAATGTGCAACTTCATGACGTACCACTTCTCTTATTTTTTGTTTAATCTCTTCATCGGAATGGCAGAGATTTTCAATGTTTTTCCGAAAAATCGTAATTCTTTCCGGCATTACTGCCGGTTGCCATACGCTTTTTTTATTAAGCGGTATACCCTGAAAGAGGCCAAGCAAAGTTCTATTTTTCATGGATCCCAATTTTCCCAACACGGCGCTCGTTGGCCGATCCTCGACGACGACGGACACAGTCGATAGCCGGTTCTTCAAACTCTGGGGCATTTCATTCATAGCATCAATTACCAATTGGTCGAAAACCGTCACATGCCTCGTATCCTGATCCCCTGGAATGAATTCACTCAATGTCTGCTCATTCATGCAGATAATCTTGTATTTTCCGAGAAACAGTTTTGCCGTTAAATAAAGTATTCCCCCAAACATGGCGAAGGTTACCCAGAAATTCCAGCCATGCACCACCATGATTCCACCCAGCGATCCCACGAGGGCGACAATTCCAAAATAACCCAACACGACATAAAATTCATCCGTACCCCTTGTGATTGTTTTATCAGCAACGAGAGGAATCAATTCCATGCCGCAGCCAAAACATTTTGTGCTTTCATACTGATCAAACGCATCAGTGCGATACGTCTCGCCACAATAACAGCATTTCAACAACTCCAAATCTTCGATCATAGCGGTAAAGCATCGTTAAAAATTGTACCCCACACTACCAATAAACGTCCTGTCTTCTTTCTCTTTTCCCTCTGCAGGGGTGTTGTCATACTGGTCGAGGAATTCGAGACTCACCGCAATGGATTTTGTCAGACTATGCCGCACACCCAGTCCGGTATCCACGCGCCAGTCGCTCGTATCTTCAACACTTTCTACAAACTCAGATTTTGCGTAAAATTTTGTATCTTGCCAGAAAATCCAATCCAGATACTGACCAACCCTTAGACCCATATAATCATCAGTAATTCCACCATGAAATCTTTCATACGTATAAGCCGGCCCCGCTTCCGCCTTGTATTTCAACCGCTCCTTATCAATAAACCGATAACCGGCGCCTGGTGAGGAGATAGACCGGTAATTAAGGCTTTCGAGTTCATCGTGTTCAAAGTACTGGTTATAAAATGAATAAAACCGTGGTGAATGTTTATATTCATATTTTCCGGTAGCCCTTTGCTCATTGACCGTTTCCTCGTCCACATCCGTATCATTATTGGTCACGGTTTCATACAAAGCAATGGCGTCAAAGTAAATATTGTCCCGCTTTCTTTCGTTTGCATAGGCGCCCTTGAGATGCGTTGTTGTCGATTCCGTATTTCCATCTTTTGTGTTAAGACCAGCATCAATATTCCCTTTCCATGTCCTTGTCGGCGCTGTCACAGTTGTCGCCTCTGCCTGAGCAATTTTTTCACTGCCGGCAGCCGGTGGTTGCCCTGCATCACTTTTTATTTCGGGTGTTACAGGCAGAGATTCTTCCTTAGCAGCGACGCTTGCCGTTTCTCTTCCCAGATCCTGCAAGGTTAGCGCATCCGTTGTAGTCGAAACGACATCTTTCATTGAAAAATTTTCTGGCTTCGGTATTCTCAGAACAGAAAATTTCTTCCCTTCACGGTTTATAATACTGATCTCGCTCCCTCGTGAAACAAGGCTGACCTCCGTTAGTTGAAGATTGCTCACACTACCGTCCATTTTCCGGAGAGAAACCGATTCCGCATCGACTTTTATTATTTCTCCCTCCAAAACCGTGCCGTCAATCGTTTTTATTTCATCTGAATATGTGATTCCGGTAAGACATATCCATATCATAAAAAAAGTTGCCATAGATAACAGACAAAAACTTCTTTTGTCGTCGAATATTTTCAACCCTTCGCTTCTTCCTCTTACCAAACGGAAAGGGTTCCGTTTGGTGCTTTTCCTACAATACAACTGCTTTTTCATCAACACCTCCTTATTTTACCTGGCATATTACTCTGCAGTAAAATCACAGTACAAAACAAGAGTTTATACCACAGCGACATAAAAAATGTCAATTGGATTCCCACGAGAAGACACGGGGAAAAAACATCCGTCTCAATTTCAACTAACCGTACAAAGAGTCCAGGATAAGATCGTTGGTTTTCTCCTATGAACATACCTTCTTAAACTACCATATTCAGCTACCTCACGGAACAAGAGGTATTACTCATTTCCGTCTTTTTTTTCATGCAGATGCTCCTGTACCATTTCATTCTTATAAGGTGTGATAGAACGGATATGAATGTCTCGCAGCGGGAAGGCAAATTTGATATTATTCTTTTTGAATACCTCATCGATAGCAAAATTGAGTTCACTCATAGTAAACCAACGTTTCCCCGGATCATCTGCCCAGAAATATAATTCAAATTTCAGCGCACTATCAGCAAATTCGGAGAACCGCACGAAAGGCTCCGGATAGGTCCTTACATTCGGATTTTGCCGGGCAATTTCCAGTAAACACTTTTTGACCAATGCGGCATCGGAACCATAGGCAACTCCCACCTTCACAAAACCTCTCATACGAGATGACGGATGTGTCCAGTTATTTATTCTGCTTTCGACAAACTTTGAATTTGGCACCGTTATGGTGATCTCATCAGGGGTAATAAGCGTTGTGCTCCTTGCGCTGATCTTATCGATGGTACCCAAGGTGCCATCATCCAGGGTGATAACATCTCCAACGCGCATGGGACGCTCAAAGAGCAGGATGATGCCACTGACGAAATTGCTTATGATGTTCTGCATTCCAAACCCGATACCAATACCAAAGGCGCCTGCAAAAAAAGCCAGGCTTCTTAAGGGAATTCCGGCTATACTGAGACCGATAAGCGCTGCGATACCAATGATGACATAGCGTGCCAGGGTAGAGAGTGTTTGCTTCAGTCCGCGTTCCATGCGAAGCTTATAAAATACCTTTTCCTCAAACAGTTTTTTTATGTGCCGTGCGACAAAAAAGGATATAAACAGCACGAATAATGCTATGATAATCTTTATCGGTGTTGTATATCTCCCTTCTTCCAGGAAGAAACGATACCGTAGTCCGCTGCCAATAGCCCCGAAAATTATCCCTATCTGCCCAAATATTTTTTGGATCAGATAAGGAGCAGCCGGGGAACCTACCGCATCACGAAATGTCCTGATCCATAGGCGGATAATAATTATTGCCGCGATAATTGAAACGAGGTAGTTCAGTGAAATATGATAGATTACCGTAACCGCATGAAATCTTTTTTCCTCAGGACTGTCTTTTTTGAGGTTTTCTCTCTTAAGGCGCTTTTCTCTTAGGTAAACCAAACGATGATACAGATATTTCCATACCCAGAAAGCGATAAACACGATGATAAAACTCTTTATGCAGGTCCTTAATAACACATAGGAAAGTACCGGATATCCGAGGGTCCGTATCGCAAATAACAATACTACAAAGGTGATAAAAATGGGATAGATTATCGTTATTATGCGATGAATAAGTTTGCCAGATTGAGTTTCGGCGCTCGGCAGTAATTTGAATATCAGTGTTTTTTGTGTTGCGAGCCACAGCAAAAGAATTAAAATTCCCATCCGGTATACATACCAGAGCAATTCGACTACATCCTTCCTGTATCCAAACGTAGTGAGAACAGCGATTAGTGATAACGAAACAAAGGAAAACAATACAATAATATTCAATGATTTGTAAAGATGGGTGCGAGAGATATATGCCAAAGGGGTAACCAACTTTCTGTCCCCTTTTTCCGGGCTAAAAGACTCAAAAAGAAGGTGTCTTAGGATTCTATATACCGCAAAAAAGGATAATACATATATTGTCCCTGTTATTACGGGAGCTTTTATACCCAGAATACCAGGAATAGATGCGGAAAGGATTGCCAGCCATATGGCATTTATACTCTTCTGAAGCACAAGGAAAAGGCTGGGAAATAGCCTTGATTTATAGTAGGATACGTCTGCTGCTTCATACAATGCCTGTATTTTGAACGTGCTCCACCGGCGAAGGTATTTTTTTGAAAAATACCACACGGCAATGAGTCCTATTAATCCACAGAATCTTATCCAAAAAACAAATGAATGTCTTGTATTGGAGATATACGATAGAAAATTCTTTGTCTGTGCAGGAATTATATGATAGAGCGAATCATGCCGGTTATAGCAATCCACGAAATCCTTAAACACCGATTGGAGTGTCTGGAAAGAAATTGTGCTTTCTACCCGCATCCAAACGTTGGCTGCTTTCAGGGTAATCAGTTTTTCTTTGGTCTCTTCCAACAGGAGGAGCGTATTTTTTTTGATTTTCCGTCGTTCCTGTAATCTGTCCAGTCTCGTAGATATAAGTTCAGCCTGTTCTTCCAGCATTTTCATGATATGGTTTGCATGCTCTATCGCCTGACGCGCTAATGCTTTGTCAGTGAGAGAGATTGCTTCATTTTCAATTTTTGCTATTTCCTCTTTGGATTTGATGATATTTTCAGAAATGAGTTTTTTCTCTTCCTTTACCAGGGGGAGAAGGCTTTCCACTGCCGAAATTGACTCAGAGAACCGCTTCGTATCCGTCTCTATTTTTATTAGTGCTTCGTCGATCTCCTTTGTCGTTCCTCCCCTGTTTAACAAAAGGCCGATATCCGCCTCGAACTTTTTATATTCGGTAAAGTCTTTGTATATCTGCGCACTCTCGGTAATAAGCTCTTCTTTTCTTTTGGCAATAAGCCCGACTTGTTTGTGGATATCAGCCTCTAATTCTAATATCCGCTTCTTTTCCGGGGAAGTTGTTGTCATTTGTTCCAGGGCAATTTCCTCGCCTTTCCTTGCCGCTTCCTGCAATGTCCTTTCAACTTCAGCCTTAGTTCTTTCAGCAATTTTTCGGCTTTCCTCCTCGGCCTTTTTCGCTGCATCCAATTCTTCCTGTTTCTTTGCTAATTCTTCCGTTTTCACCTTTTCTTCCAAACGCTTTGCCTTTTCAGCTAAAAACGCCGCATTGAATTCTGCATTCTTTAATTCCATCAGCGTTTTATCGTACCGGATCTTAGACGTGCCCAGCCGTGTTTCAAATATGGTAATCCACTGAGCGCCAATGGCTTTTTTCCACAGTAAAATACTTTCTATCTTTTCCTGAAGAGTAGCAACACGTTCTGTATCTGCTATTTCCGTTTTCAGAGATTTTAAGTACGTAGCAAGATTCCTTTCGTCTTCAGACACCTTCAATTTAATCTCTTCCAATCTATTGGTAAAAAAGACGATTACTGATTCCTTCTCTTTAATACCGACTTGTACTGCGGTAATGTAATTTTTTGCGATTTCTGCCTCCTTTTTCACAATCGGAGCATGTTCATGGGAAGTCAAAAGTATCTCTTCCAGCCCAAGGATCGACTTTAACAATACCACGATCTCGTCATGAGCTTTTGACTGATCACGGAGCACCTCGATCCGGTCTTTATAGGTCTCTATCTGCTCGTGGTCGACAGCTATCTTTTCCTGAACAATGGCAATTTCTTTGCCCAGTAATTCTAAAAATTTCTGTCTGACGTCCTTGCCTGCGTAATCTATTTTTTCCTGTTTGAGATTGTCAAGATGGATACTCATCGTTCTTACGTCCCGTTCTATATTGGCAATAGAAGAATTTATTTCTTCTATCGACTTTGAGACCGAAACCTTTACCGCTTCATCTCTTATTTTCGCCTTTTTAAAATCTTCTTCCGTTACAATGACGCCCTTTTCAGAAAGCTTTATTTCAACATCCATTTTTTCAGGACTCTGTGTCTGTGCATTCACATACGCACATAACCACAACAAACAAACGCTCAAAGAGACGATGAATCTCATTTGAGAAAAAGAAACATGGACAAGACGAATTTTCTTTTTACGCATGACAGACTTCCAAACCATAATAAATTCTCCCCCTCATAGGATTTATCCTCTCCTTCTCCATCCCGTTTGATCGAAAAGCCTTGCCGTCCGCATACCCTGGCTTTCCAGACGAGGAATAATGCGGATCGCGAAACCCATCTTAAAACAGTGCTATATCGTTAAGAATAATTTTTTATTTTATCATTTTAATTGAAATATGCAATGTTATGCAAGGTGTGGTTTATCATAATTACTGTTTACAACTTAAGCAAATTATTTCCTACCCATTTTATGGCTCAAATAAGCTTATTGCTCATGTCCCTCATTCCGAAAGAAGGGAAAGCGGGAGGCAGTTTGATTGCGGTTTTGTTGTGATGGCTCATCTATTTCTTAACACCGAAAAGTTTCACAATTTCATTGCATCATTCACAAAACTGCATTATTATATCGTGACTATTTTTGTTAATTTCATTTTCTTCTCAGACATCAATATGTCAAAAAAAATCTATGCCTTTTTTATTTCTCAGATTATCTTGCATCTCGCTTTTGGAGGTATACCTCTCTTGGTCGTTCAGGCCAGCGAGAGCAATCCGTCTCATAAAGACTTCATCCAAAAGGCAGAACAGTTGCGACTGCCTTTTATTACCAATGCAGGGCAAACCCATGAGAAAGTGATGTATCATGCCGATACCTTCGTGGGCAAGGTATTTATTACAAAAGAGGGAGAAATTGTTTATTCCCTGCCGCCAAAGGGCAAGAAGAAAGAACTGCGAGTCCTGGGACAGGAGTCAGTAACCTGGGAAACGGCGTTTGGGCGGCGAGTACTTGATGATGGCATGCTCTTAAGAGCTAAAATCCCTGATACATCCTTGATTTCGTGCCATGATACTCTATTCAAAATTGTTGCTTCCTATAGTAAGTGTACAATCACACCACCCACCACCAACCATCCTGAATCTCAGTCAAGAGGGCTTGCCCTAAAAGAGGTATTTGCTGGCGGGAACATTGATGCCATACAGGGTGAGGGAGAAGTCATGACTAAGGTCAGCTATTTTAGAGGAAATGATCCTGCCCAATGGAAAAGGAATGTCCCTGCCTATGAAGTGGTAAATCTTGGAGAAGTATACAAGGGAATACAAATAAGGCTGAGGGCTTATGGCAACAATATCGAAAAACGATTTTATCTGAAGCCACACGCAGACCCTGAAATAATAGCCGTGAAACTTAGCGGAGCGCATGCAATAAGCATTGATAGCACAGGCCAGCTTGAGGTTGCAACTGATTTGGGGATGGTTAAATTTACAAGACCTATGGCTTATCAGGAAATTAATGGCAAAAGAATAGAAGTTCATGTGGATTATCAAATTCAGAATTCAGAGGCTGAAGGTCAGCATACAGAAATAAATTTCTCCTGCCAGAAATCCGAAATCCGAAATCCAAATCATGAAATTGAGAATGTTTACGGTTTTAAGGTTGCTGCCTACGACAAAACGAAGGAGCTTATCATTGATCCTCTCCTTGCTTCCACCTATCTTGGCGGGGTTGAATCTGACTATGGCAATTCGATAGCCATAGATGCAGATCATAATATTTATGTCGCCGGTTACACCACATCACCAAACTTTCCAACAACTGCAGGTGCCTTTGATGTTTCCTATAACACCGATGATATCTTTGTATCAAAACTCAATGCAGATCTCACGCAACTGCTTGCATCTACTTTTCTGGGCGGTTCGTCTGAGGACTATGTGCGTTCTATCGTTCTCGATCAGAAAAACAATGTTTATCTGGCCGGTCAGACTTCATCGTCAAACTTTCCAACAACTGATGATGCCTACGATACAATCAAAAATGGTTACAGCGACGCTTTTTTAGCAAAATTCAGCGGAAATTTGACAGATCTTTTGGCATCCACGTTTCTGGGAGGTTCTTCAGACGATTCTGCAAATGCTATTACCTTCGGTCCAAGCGGAATTATCCTATGCGTCACGGGCAGAACATCATCGCCGAACTTTCCGACAACTCCCGGTGTTTATGATACCGGCTTCAAAAATGGAGATGTCTTCATCGCAAAGCTCGATTGGAATTTAAGCCACATCATTGCTTCCACCTATTTGGGAGGAACTTCAAATGATTATGGAAACGCCATTGCTGTAGACTCAAAGAGAAATATATACGTAGCCGGTGAGACCTGGTCGTTTGACTTTCCCGTCAGCATCGACGCCTATAGTATTTCCTTTGGCGGCGGATTTGGTGATGCCTTTCTTACAAAATTAAATTGGGATTTAACACACGTTCTCGCATCCACGTATTTAGGGGGTGTTACAGATGATTCTGCTACTGCTATTGCCCTGGATGCATATAATCATATTTATGTGGTTGGTCAAACTGAGTCGCTAGACTTTCCCACGACCCATTCTGCGTATGACACGGGTTTTCATAATGGAGATGCCTTTGTGTCAAAATTTAATGGTGATTTAACAAAACTTCTTGCGTCTACCTTTTTGGGAGGCGCAGATGACGATGTTGCTAATTCTATCGCCTTGGGACCGGATGGCAATGTTTATGTGGGCGGTTACACTGGATCATCTGATTTTCCAACAACCGCTGGTGCTTATACGACCTCTAAAGGCGTCCTTTTTGATGCCTTTCTCACAAAGCTTGATGAGAAGTTAACGAGGATACTTGCTTCTACCTTTTTAGGCGGAAATTACCGGGATATTGCCCGTTCTTTTGTTATAGACCGGAAGGGAAATATTTATACAGCCGGTGAGACCCGGTCTTCAAACTTTCCTGTAACTCCCAACGCTTATGATACTTCTTATAATAGCGATGCCAGGATTTCCATTTCGTATGATGCCTTTGTATCAAAACTCAACAGTAACCTTTCCTCGCCGTCTGTAAAAACAAAATGATCAGCGTGATTCTTCGTATTATTTGTGGGCGTATTAAACAGCATATCGGTGAATGATGAAAGAGGCAATATGTGTTGTTAATACCATAATCTATTGTCACCGATGGAAAGAAATGGTCTCCTTTTATCGGAATAGGTTAGGTTTTTCGGTTACGTTTGAAAACGACTGGTTTGTAGAGTTTAAAGTAACCGCTCATGCACGGATAAGCATTGCCAATGAACAACGTGCAACAATCAAGAGCTCCGGGGGGCAGGGTTTAACTCTGGCCTTTCAAGTGGATAAAGCAGATGAGACGTGGCAGGCATTGAAAGCTCAAGGGGTTGACGTGGGCAAAATTAAGGACCATCCATGGGGAGGACGTGCCTTTTTTTTGTTCGATCCGGAAGGAAATCGCCTTGAGGTATGGTCAGTTTAAAACCTTACGTATCAGACGAAACTCCTATTCCCTGGTAATAAACATTCCATATATGAGCGTGGATTTTTTGAGGAACAAAGTTGAAGTTTTTATAAGACCACACTGTTATGGTAGATTGAATGAGCCCCATAAATACAATAGCAGACATCTTAGGGTCAATGTCTCGTTTTAACAACCCGAGTCCTATTGCATTCAGAAGCAACTTTTCTATTCGCCCAAGATACTTCTGTATCAGTTTTAAAATCTTTTTTCGTATAAATGGATCGCTAAACTGCATAGCTCCCATGATAACAACAAAGGATGTTTTGCGTCGGTTTTTTGCTAAAACAAGTTGAGCAAACAGAATATTTTTAAGATTTTGTATTGGGTCCTTTTCTACCATTGCGCTATCCAGCGCTTCCATAAGAGTTTCCTCAATATTATCTATTAACAGGCTTAATATATCTCTCTTGCTCTTGAAGTGTCGATAAATAGCGCCTTTGGTAGTTCCTATTTTTCCCGCTATTTCGCTTATGGTTACATGTTCAATCCCACGGGAAGAAATAATGTTCCGAATAATATCTACAATCTGCTGCCTCCTGACCGCTGTAGTTTTTCTAACCTGCACGGAACCTCCTTTTTCTAAAAGTAATCAAGCGAAATACATTGTTTGGCTTAGGTAAAAACAAGTGAACAAATAAAGGATGCATTATAAATAAAGAAATTGTCAATTTGAAATAAAACTTGATAATTCCTCAAATAGTATTGATCGTATGCCATTCATAATAGACGCTAAACGACTTTTACGCTGGTACGGATCGGCTAAAGGAGGAACAAGAGAGTTTGTTGTATCTGAAAATGTGAAAACATTCCTTCAAAACTTCGGGAAAGGAGAATACGGAATACAAAGAGGTTACAAAAAATTCGAGGACTTATCGGGATATTGAGTATTGCACAATAGCAGCAGTACTATCGTAGTGAATATTGAACTTTCGCATACGGAACCCCATGCGAAATTATAGTGAATGTCTTAAATATGTATACAGGTAAATGTCATTGCGAACAGAACGAAGCAGTCCTTACCTTAGAGATTGTTTCGTGCTAGCGCCCTCGCAATAACTACTTTCTTTTGTCGTTCACTATAGACATATTTGGATTCGAGCCGTCTGATATCAGACGGCTCGAATGCTGTCCAACTCCCATTATCACTCTGATGCACGTTAAAATCTTCCTTCTCCATCTCATGCCTGCATTGGATCTGCTACTTTCCGGTTTGTACTCGCCAGCGTATTTTCCTCCATAAACGAAAGGCACATAAGACAGACGAGGGATACAAAGATAAATCCGAGGGAATAGTTGTTGGTATAATCTTTGATCGTGCCTAAAATTATAGGAAGAAAAAATCCCCCCAGACCACCTGCTGCACCTACCAGTCCACCCACAGCCCCCGTATCTTTCGGAAAGTATTCTGCCACGAGTTTATAAACGACACCATTGCCAATACCAAGACAGGTTCCCATAACATAAAACACCATGAGCGAAGTTGTTAGTGTCAAGTTTAAATTGAGAAACACCGCTACGACAAGTACAACTACAGTAAGGAGTATCATGATTTTTCTTCCATTGAATTTGTCGCCCAGATAGCCACCTAGAATTCTGGTAAACGCTGAAAGAAATACAAATATAGAAGTGAAACTACCGGCCTTTATCGGGGAAATATCATAAAAATCACATAAATACGATGGTAACCATACCGAAAAGCATACGAAGAATCCAAAAAACATAAAATAGAACAGGCAAAAGATCCATGCCAGCCTGGAAGATTTAAAGAGTTTTAGTTTGTCACCCAGTGTTGAAACCTTTACATTAGCAGGTTTTGGGGCATCGGAGGTAAAAAACCAATAGACAAATGCCATAATAAGCAAAGGAAATGCATAAAAAATAAATGCCTTATCCCAGCCCATTGATTCTGCGATGAGTGGCGCTCCAAATGCGGAAAGGGCAGTGCCTGCATTTCCCACACCATAAACCCCTAATGCGAGGCCTTGCTTTTTCTTCGGATACCATCCAGAAACATGCGGAATTCCGACAGCAAAGGAAGAGCCTATTAAACCATAAAAGAGTCCACACACTAACAAAAGACCGTAACTATGCGCGAAACCGGTAAAAAAGAGAGATACAAAACCAAACAGGAGCATAATCGTGAAAACGAGTCTTCCCCCAAACTTGTCTGTCAGTATACCCATAGGAATTTTTGCGAGAGAACCAAGTAATACCGGGGTTGCAAGTAATAATCCCACCATAGTGGAAGACAGTTTAAATTCATCCTGAAAATATACTGCTAAAGGAGCATACAATGTCCAACCGGCAAAACATAGCGCAAATGCTATGGTTGCAAGTATCATTACCCGCGTATTGCCATCTGGTGTTTGCGTCGATTCGTTCGCTGACATATCCATGTTCATACAAATTCTCCTTTATTTTCTTTTCGTAAAGTAAACGATAATATACTTGACACAGTATACATCATAAAGTATCTTAAGTCAATGATAAGTATGCAAATGTGTACATCATGGAATCAGAGAAGACATGAATACGGATGTGCGATGGGAAGATAATCTCAAGAAAAAAACTTGACCGGTGGAGATGGATAATACAGCAATAGGGAAAAATAGGAGGATAGACCCTATAACGATGTTGTTATTGCAATCAATTAGGTGGCATCAGACAAGGTTCAATGGATTGGAGGCTTTGTTATGAAAAGAGTAGAAGCAATAATCAGGCCGGATAAATTTGATGTTGTGAAAGATGCTTTATTAGAGTTGGGTTATCCTGGAATGACTGTTACCATGGTTACCGGACATGGTACTCAAAAGGGTATAAGCCAGGTATGGCATGGGAGGAGATTTCGGATTGATCTGCTGTCAAAGATCAAAATCGAAATAACCGTAAGAGATATTGATGTGGATAATATCGTAGATACCATCATCAACGTATCTCAGACGGGGAGTATTGGGGATGGGAAAATATTTGTTTATCATGTGGAAAACGTTTATCGTGTTCGTACGAATGAGTCAGGCGAGATCGCAATCTAGCATGAGCAGCACACCATAGTTGTCTGGAAATTTTCATTTTAGGCATGGCAGAAGTTGTGGTGGAATGGACAAACTCCGTTTGTTTATGCTTTCCCCACCTTCCTGTTTTCTTGTGAATCGGTTGTCACAACAACCGGTAAATGTGCGAAGCCTTGATTTACGAAAGATATTAGCAATCAGTTTTATTCATTCAATTCACATTTGTCAAATGTGTTCGAACTGTTCCTTTGGAGCACCACATTGAGGACAAAGCCAATCATCCGGTAAATTCTGAAAACTGGTGCCAGAGTTGATTCCATAGTCGGGATCACCAAGTTCTGGGTTGTAAATATAATCACAAATCACGCATTGGTAACTTTCCATTTTCTTGACTTCTCCTTATATTCGCTGCTTGGATCATTCCCGCGCGGTACTTTTAAATCGTACAGAAATTTCTTTTGTTTTTTCATCAACGGAGACGCGGAAATTTTTAGAGAGACGTCTTTTGTGTCGAACCAGGGATGCCTTCAGAAGAGAGGGGCAGGTGATGGCGGTAAACACGATTACCATAATAATAGAGGAAAACACAACATCATTCAATATCCCAATATCCCTGCCTATTCCAGAAAGAATCAATGTCCCTTCCAGCTTCATTGCCATCCCTATTCCTATGGCCATGCGATTTATACCTTTCCCAACGGGGCAGATACTGCAAAATAGCTTCCCCACAACTGCAGCGCCCGTTATTGCAAGACCGAGAAGTGCCGCTTCCATATTCAAGATACTCTTCAAATCCACCTGTGCCCCTACCCGCACGAAGAGTATCGGAACAAGAACCATATAATATGGCCGAATAACTCGTTCCACGGTGCTGTATTCTTTGTCATCAGAATCTTTAAATTTTACATTTCTGAGCAACAAGCCTGCAGCAAATGCCCCTATTACGCCATGGAGTCCAATCGAACCGGAAATAAAGGCAAACAGGAGTGATACCGTTATTACGATAGAAATCTTTAATCCCTCTGCCGCTCTGCTCGTTAGGAAATTGCCGAATCTCTCTCCGTATTTTAAGACTATTACCAAAACAACCAATAAAAAAGAAAATGCAATACCGGTAGTAACTAATAGATTCGTCACAGATACTTCACCCTTCGTAGCAATTCCGCTTGCTATACCAAAGGTCAATATGACAATAATTTCGGTAAGAAGGGTTGCGCCTGTTATAATTCTGCCTTCGATGGTGTTCATTGCCTTTAATTCAGTCAGGATCGCAAATAATAACCCCGTGCTTGTATTGCAAATAATAATAGCCAAAAGAAGTTTTGAACTAAATGCAGAGTCGGAGAGGAGGAAATGGCCTACGATAAGACCTAATCCGGCTGGTGCTATAATACCTCCGAGGCTTACCAGAAATGAGGAAGCCCCCACCCGCAATAGTGCCCTGATATCTGTATGAAGGCCAGCCGTTAAAAGAAGTAACAATGTTCCAAAGTAGGATATCATCTTCAGAAATGGCATTGTCGTCAGAAAATTAAAAAACTCAGACCCTGTTACAAAAAAGAAATTACCCAGAATTATCCCCAAGATTAATTGTCCAACCACCTCAGGAAGTGTCACCAAACTAGCCAACCAGCCACCTGTTTTGGCTGCAATAAGAGTAATCGCAACTGCGATGATGACACTAAGAGTCGGATTAGTATGCCATATTTCCCACGAGGGTTTTAGATCTTCTGCCTCTTCTCCTGTCTCTGTTAGAGATTCGGGTGAGGATATTCCCTTTTCAGATTCTTTTGCCTCCTCAATACGTACGTCCTGACGCCCTTTCGTTGCTGCAGAAAAAGGTTCCTCTGCGGGAGTGAAGGTCGATCTGCTCTCATCTGTTGTCTGGTGAGATTTATCTTCCACCGCAAGCGTCTGAGTGCCTTCAGCCTCTGTCGGTGGGAATTCTCCTCCAGCAATAGTTTCACCCTGAAGTTCAGGTGTGGCTATTGTCATTGGTGTGCTTACTTCTGGAGTTTCTTGCAGGGTCTCTGTAAAAGAGATATCCGGCTGATGACGCCCGACACTCAGATATTTATCCAGATAACCCTTTTTATCCACAAAGATTGGAAATAAGGATTCTTCCCCGGCCAAAGGCGGGCGAGACTTGTTATCCTCCAGGCGTCTTTGAGTCACGTTTTCCTCAACTGCAGGAAATTGTTTTTGATCAGCAAGCGTGGTCGCAGAACCTGGCACCGTTGGTATTGAACTGACATCCGTTTTTTGAATGTCAGCAGAAATTTCTTTCTCTGTGGCCTTTGAAGGGGAACCTTCACCAACGAGAGTGCCCTCATGGATACCTTTCTCATCCACCACAGAAGGAGGAGAAGGAGATTCCTTTGCTGTAACAGCCTGGTGAGATGCATTATTCACGGTCGGAGTTTGTGTGCCTTTCTCCTCTCCAACGAGGAATTGTTCTCCGGCAACAGATGTTATGGCATCTCCGGTGGGAGAAACAGTCGGGTGGTTATTATTTTCCCCGGCATTTGGTGGTGTCTTGTCCTCAACGACAAGTTGCTGATGCTCACTATCCGGAGATTTCTCCTGGAGCCATTCTTTCTTTGCAATCTCCAGATATCTCTTTATGTATCTCATTGGAGAAAGCATTTCATCAGTAGTGAATGACCCGGTTTGCCCTTTAATCTTGCTAGGAACTGGCCCGAAATCTTTGTTAGATACTGAATATTCGGCTTCGAATAGAGGTGAGCCAATTGCAATAGAACAATAGAAGGGAAATGTTATAAATAACAAGCCGTACAAATATAGTACTTTCATAAAAGAGTTTCTTGCGATTATAAACATAATATCCTTACCTCCTACCTACCAAATAGATCCAGTGCTGTGAGATAGGAATTAAACAAAAAAGCATTCACAATTATCTCAATCAGCAAAATCTCAATGGCAAACCTGCATTTGACATATTAAAAAAACCGATAACAGGCAAAAAAGAGTAGGTTGTTTTACACTTTAAGTAAAAAACGGGGTTTCATTAATTAAGGTAATAGTTTAGTTTTTTGAAAAAAATACCGTGAAAAGCTCCGTTAAGAACGATATGTTTATAGACAAACCATTATGCCACAAACAAGCTCCATCGGAGCGGCATGTTGTTCTCTGTTTCATATGCCGCTCTGATGGAGCTAAGGTTTTATATATCACATTTTTCTATAAACATTTCACCCCTACAGGGCTATTTTTCAAAAACTAAAGTGTTACTGATTAAGTATACTTACGTTTGTATAAATGTCAAGAATGGTATACATAAGTATGCTTACAGAATGCTGTTATACTTAAACATAAAACAAGAGAAGGCAATATATTGTTTCTTATTTTGTAACAATTTAGCTTTTTTGAAAAATTCCAATAATAGCGATGTTTACCGCGCCGTGT
>CAZBCT010000057.1:0-19195 GCA_964490485.1 uncultured Candidatus Brocadia sp.
TTTATCGATGAGCCTTGTTGCCTCTGCTGCGGCCCTCCTTCTCAAACAACCTGACAAAATCAGATGTTTCAGAACATTCTCACAACTACCGCGCCTCAAACAAAGCGCTTAAATTATCTTAAAAATCATCGTTTCAAAGCACTGCCACAGAATCGGTACGCCCACATTCTCCTTAATCCCGGTTCTTTTTTACTTCTCCCTCTTAAACGGCCCACCAAATCCATTCCAGGCTAGGAAATCTCCTGCTCAACCGACCTGCTGTCATTCATCCTTAACAACAAAAGCTATTTTGCAGAAGTCTTACATCCGATAAAACTTTTTTCCCCACTCCAAGTGTACCGATTAAATATGCTTTGCCGTTACAAGTACGAAAGATATACCAACTTCGCATGAAAAAACAAAATGCCACTTATATTTTATATAAGTGGCATTGAAACAAGATCTTATTAAAACATGATGCCATTCGCATTAATCCAGGATACGGAACGCTTAGCTATAAAAACATTCCATAATGCAATAGTAGTTTCAGGATGAAATTACCGATCACTTTTATCCGATATTTCATGCTGTGGCCTAATCCTGTATTTTTTTATCTTTCTCCAGAGGGTTGTTGTTGATATGCCAAGTATCTGCGCTACTTTTGTCTGATTGCCTCCATATTTATTCAAGGCATCAATAATAGCATTCTTTTCTTGCTCTGCGAGGGTCGTTACAATAAAGGACTTCCTCTTTTGTTCCTCCATGGGATCCCTGGCAAGCACGGCAACTTGTCCGATGGGAAGCGGAAGTTCTTCTGCATTGATTATCTCATTCTTCGACAGGGTAACAGCTCTTTCTATAATATTCTGAAGCTCTCTGATATTGCCCGGCCAATCATAATTCATGAAAGCCCGCATCGATTCTTCGGAAAATACCCTTTTCCCCTTTTTCAGTTTTTCCAAAATTTTTTCTAAAAAATATTCCACCAACAGGGGAATATCTTCCCGCCGCTCTCTAAGGGTGGGAAGATGAATGCGGATCACATTGATGCGATAAAAGAGATCCTTTCTGAACTTTCCAGACTCAACGGCCTTTTCTAAATTTTCATTGGTCGATGCAATGATCCTTGCGTCTACGCATATCGCCTTGTTTCCACCAACAGGGCGAATCTCGCCGTCCTGCAGAAATCGCAGAAGTTTTACCTGTGTTGACTGCGAAGTTTCTCCGATTTCGTCCAGTAAAATCGTTCCCTTTTGAGCCTGCTGGAATAATCCTACTTTATCTTTAATGGCGCCGGTAAATGCCCCTCTCATATGCCCAAATAATTCGCTTTCCTGTAAATTCTCAGGCAAGGCGCCACAATTAATCACAACAAAGGGACCGTCCCCCCGCAGGCTGTTATAATGGATGGCCCGCGCTATCAGCTCTTTTCCTGTCCCGCTCTCTCCCGTAACCAGAACGGTGCTTTCCGTACGGCATACCTGTGAAGTTACTTTCAGCACTTCCAGCATCACATTCGAATTCCCCACAATGCCTTCAAATTTATATTTATCCCGAATTTCCCCTTCTAGGTACCGGACACGGTCTTTTAGGCTTTTTTTCTCGAGCGCCTTTTTTGCAACTCTCAAAATTTCCTGATGACGGAAAGGTTTCGTCACATAATCATATGCCCCGTCACGGATCGCCTGCACGGCTGTACTGATGGTTCCATAGGCAGTTATCAACACCACTTCCGTGGAAGGATACAGAGACTTCGCCAACTTAAGCACTTCCAGCCCGTCAACCTTTTTCATCTTTAAATCTGTCACGATCAGATCATATCCGCCATGACTCCCCAATTTTTGGATAGCCTCCTCTCCGCTTACTGCAATCTCAACCTGATACCCTTCATCCCGAAAGGCAATCATGAGAGATTCTCTCATGGCATCCTGATCTTCCACAACAAGGATTTTACCGTTTTCCATAGTTCCTGAATTATCCCACAAAAAGATTGTTCTGAACTGCTAATTTTTCATTTCCGACAGGCAGCTTGATATAAAAGGTCGTCCCTTTGTCTTTTTTACTCATGGCATCAATTGTCCCTCCATGATCATCAATAATCCGCTGAACCACCGAGAGACCCAATCCCGTTCCCTCGGTCTTTGTTGTATAAAAAGGTTCAAATATCTTGTCTAACTCATGAACTGGTATGCCGTTTCCCGTATCTGATATCACAATCTCCACGGCGTCCCGTAAAAAAACATTCGTCTTTCTTGCCATTATCTTAATCTGCCCGCCATCCGGCATTGCGTCAAGAGAATTTACCAATAAGTTCCACAATACCTGGTGAATAAGGTCCGGATCAATGTAAACTTTTGGCAAGACACTCTCGTATACCTCTTTTAACTCAATCTGATCGGTAAACCGGCTATCCTGCTCTAACAGGAAAAGGGTATTTTTAATCACTTCCCGTACGTCCTGCAAAGAGAAGGAAGGTTCGCGGGGATGGGCAAACGTCAGGAAATCACTGATAATTCTGTCTAATCTTTCGGATTGATCTACAATCATTTCCAACAAGTCTTTATCCTGTCCCGTCAATTTTAAATGAGTATCCAAAATGCCCACAGAATTGCATATTGCACCGAGGGGATTGCGAATCTCATGTGCAATCGCTGCAGCGAGTTCACCCATCGAGGCCAATTTTTCCGATCGACGGACTTGCTCCTCCATCCTTTTTCTTTCCGTAATATCTCTCACAAATGCCCTCACACAAATACTTTCCCCCGTTTTGGTGTTGTAAAGACTTGTCCCATTAATTTCGACGTTTATTTCATTTCCGGATTTTGTCAGAAACACCGTTTCCAATTCACCGCTTCCGGTTTCCTGAGTCCGTTTAATAAACCTCTTGATTTCTCCGCGATATTCAGGTGGGACAATGTCTTCCAGAGCCATCTGCCTCATTTCTTCGAGAGCATATCCCAATTTATTTAATTCTGTTTTGTTAACGTTAATAAAATCTCCCTTCAGGCTGACCTCGTGAATCATTTCCGGCGCATTTTCCACAAGGTCCCGATATTTCTTTTCCGATTCCCGTGTTGAGAGAAAAAGCCGCGCATTTTCAATGGCAATAGCCAATTGGGGTGTAATCTGACTTAATAATCCAAAATGTGCTTCGTCAAATACCTCTCTCTGCCTACTCCCCAAGGTAATAGCGCCGGTAGTTATTCCTTTTGATTTCAGCGGATAGCAAACATAAGAACGTATCCCTTTTTCGAACAATTCACGATCAAACTGATACGTTCCTTCACCAGTATCCTTAACAAAAATGGGCAGACCCTTTTTGATCGCGATGTCCTGGGCCGTTGTATGGGAAAGAGACCGGTAGCAATGCAACCAATCAGTGGACAACAATACCCCATCAACAACATGGGAATCTTCTACAATTTCTGTCCCATCGATGAGACATGCCACCCCCAACCAGGTAAAATCAATTCTCCGTTTCAATTCGCGATAAATATTTTTATAAACTTCTTTAATATCCAGACCCGACGCAATAATCTTATTGACGTTATCAACAATCTCTTTTTCGAGTGCCACGATCTTTTCTTCGGTGATATCTTTGGATATGACAACAAATCCAATAGGTTGACCTTTTTCGTCGCGCCGCAAGGTGAAGGTAACATGAACGGGAAAGACCTCTCCATTCTTTCTCTTTCTTAAAACTTCTCCCTCATATCGGCCCGTTTTGCGCGCTACTTCTAACATATGATCGACCTTCCCCGCTTTTAAATCTTCCTCGGTATGAAGGATCCTCACATTCGCCACACCAATCATTTCGTCCGGTTTGTAACCATAGACAAGACTGGCGCCTTTGTTAAATGCAAGGATATTGCCTTGTAAATCTTCTGCAATAATTGAATATTCCGTAGAACCGGCTAGGATACTATTTAAAAAATTTGTCGTTTCCTGCAGCTTCAGTGTCCTCTCTTTTACCGTATTCTCCAGGTCGGCTGTATAATTTCTTAGTTTAACCGTTTTTTCCTCCAGGGATTCTGCCATAACGTTGAATGCCTGCGCCAGCTCGCTAATTTCGTCTTTTTTACCACGGTCCTTTACCCGTTGCCCCAGGTTGCCACTGGTAATCTTTTTTGTTACCTCTGTTATATTTAAAATGGGTGCAGAAATTCGTCTTCCAAAATAGAATGCAGCTAATGTTAACGGGAAGGCCAATAGCAGCAGCATCGAAAGAACAAATTTATTTAAACTGTAGGCCGCTCCATACCCTTCCTGGATAGTAATCTGAGCAAGCAAACCACAATCGTACTCTGAAATCCAACACCAGGCGCCCAGGACCTTCCTGCCGTCGTAATTTTTATAGCCATCTGCATCGTAGCCCTCCTTGCCGCTCAGGCATTTTTGCGCCCCATCTGTAAGCTTTCCTGTATGCGGATTTACTACCCTTAACGCTAATGCCGTCCGCTGATGAATTAAATCCGTCTTTCCTGTCTCGTTGGCAAACCGTGATTCCGTAAGCATAAAACCCTCCCGATTCATAAGAAAGGTTTCCCCTGTCTTTCCTAGTTTTGCACTTTTCATAATTTCGCTGAGGTGCAAGGTATTTATTTTGAGAATGACCGCCCCGATAATAAGGTTGTCTGCACTCACAAGTGGGGCGGATAGACACAGTATCGGACCATCGCTGTCGCCCATTTTGTTCTCGTTTTCATTCTGAACAGAAGATTGTATCTTTGATACACAAATACTCCCATTCAACGCATCTCTGCAATAGTCGTATCTCAGCATGCTGGAACCTACCTGTTGCCGTTCCGTAGCCACGAGCGCCGTTCCATCACGTGAAGTAACGTACACAGCTTTGTATCCATATTCTTTTTTGATCGTCTCAATATAATCGTTTAACTTTGGGAAACCCCTGGCCTTATCATCCACACTGCGCTCCATTACGTCAGAGATGTTTCTGCTGACAACCTTTGTGTCATGCCGCCTTTCATCAAACCACATCTTTACAATTTCCGCCTGTTTTTGCCTTACACCTTCAAGGTTGCGTATCAAAGCCTCTTCCAAATCCTTTTGCGCCTTGGGAAACGCCATAAACCGTAACAACAGTAATGGCGTAAACGAGCAGAGCAGGAGGATCAGTATTAATCGGTTTTTAATCGACTTGAATGGAAACATGGTTATAACTTTTCGTTTTTTCTCCTGTTAATTTTATAAGGAGATATTTTATATTATAGTAAATGCCCATCCAACAACGTTTACCATTCCCCTCTTTCCAGAAAACGGTAATACCCTTTCTGGTTAAAAATGATATTGAGAGACTTTTATTTTACTTCAGATGCAGTTGTGCGTTTTCTGCCAATTCCATGGCAATTAATTTTTGTTCTGATTTTTCAGATGGCCAACCAACAATATTAGCGTGCCGAGGCGGGTTATTGTCAGGTATTACGTTTAAATTCCTATCCAGGACACAGGATGCCAAAATATCCGCACGTCCTAACAAAGGTAATTCTCGCTTTTGAGCAACTTTGCAATTACCGATCTTCCAGATTTCATCTTCTGATAAATTTGAAATACGGAATACTGACGTCTCTCCATTAGGTGCCGGCATAAAGACAACATACTTAACCTTTTTCTGTTGAGCGCTAAAATGATCCTTACGCAGGATATATCGAGACAGATTTTCTTCAGGTTTTATTTCATCCAAAGTTTCTACCTATAAATACAACCGCCTTAGATTTTGAATTATTACAGAAGGTAACGACTCTCCAAAATATTCCGACCCGTGTAATTTATTACTTCCAAATATTCCAGCATAATTAATTTTGTGTTTACCACCAACGCTTAAAACAAAAACAAGTCGGGTACCCTTCCTCCATTCAAAACCAATTTCACCACTAGGTTCAGCCAAAATTTCAGGCATGGGGACTGATGTTGGTAATAATTTAATGATATTCCTGGCTTCCTCAAATGCATTTGCAGTTATTGGAAGTGCGTTATAACCGTCCCAATTTTCCTCTGAACATTCCTTGTACATTTCAACAAGAAACTTGACTGCTTCTTCTAAAGGACGTCCAATTGTCAAAGGTTCATGTATTTCCCGAATCTGATTGGTAAAATATTTCTCTAACTTTTTAAAGGTATCGCTGAACCCTACGCTACTTTGGATAGCGTAAACACTTGGACAATCAATACATTGAACTGCCGTACTCATTGAAATAACCTCCTTGCTTTTTCGGTAATACTCTCAAAGAATATTTTATTTTTAAAATGGCGTAATTTTTCAAGAGTTTGCCAGGCTTCTTCCTCGGTTATTCCTTCTGATTTTTGTTTAAATACGTCTATGTCCAATATTATCGAAAGAATATTTGGATTAACGATCTGCTCTAACGCCTGCGTAATAATCCCACCGGCATCAATTTCTGGCTCATGGATAACAATACGCGTAAGAAAACTATTTACCCCCTGAGGTAAAACTGCCGGTACCGTTGGCGGCGCTGTTAAATAATCATCAAAATCCTTAATAGGGAGAGGAAATTCCATTTTATTAATATATCGTAAAGCTACTCTGATAATTTCAGGAGAAGTTAATTCCCTATATTTTTTCCATAGCCTGCGTGCCTCATCGCGAAAACGTTCCCATGTTTCGTAAGGCTTTAACCTGTTAAAGGTAAAACCGTCTAATCTTGTCTGAAAAATCTGCTTCTGATCGTCAGAAGTGAATATATAACCATCAATTGTTTCTGCTACGGCTGAAAGAGGAGATTCTCCTTTTTTAAATTCCAACCTATTTTCAAATTTAGAACGTGTTTTTTTAACTGGGTATTCACTGGAAATCGAATTGTAAATTGAATCAAATTGCTCAATCTTAAGATCATCCCTTACCTTCACCCGAATATCAATAAGGGCTTCAGTAATAGGCGCTTTTGACAGGACAGGGTATTTAACCACTTGTATCCCTTTCATAAGAACTATTTAAATTACCTTGTTTCTTCTGATCTTGTTTAGCCTTTTCTGCATTAATCTGTTCTATCAAGTTTGTATCCCTCTCTTTCGTGGTTTTTTACTCACGTGCTTCGGATATCTTTGTTGCTCTTCATTCGGAGAACGGACGTTCATTCTTTTTATGACGGTAATGCATGTTTTCTGTGAACAATATATAACAGTCCGTCAGACATTGAATAATTGTAGGGGAACGGACACAATTTCTCACTTAATTGATTTACCACATAATGGTACATCCTCTCGGCTTCTTCTGATGATATGCCCTGTTCCACTTCATAAAAATACCCCAGCCCTAAATCCTCACCGCGGGGCGCCATGATGCTCCTTAGTCCATATTCCAATGGATTTTGAGTAATCGGAGAATCCTTCTCCATTCCAAAAAGGGACGGCAAACACGAAAAGCCCGGTAAATCGAGATATTCTTTATTCAGCGCAAAGTCAAGTGTTTCCAATGCTTCTTTTTCAGTTTCCGTTGGAAACCCAATAATGATATAGAGGTGAAACGAAATGCCTACCTTACGGCATTCATCCAATATCCTTTTCACGACCTCGACTTTTATCCCCTTTTTCATTAAATCCAATACCCGCTGATTGTATGACTCCAAACCAAAGACCAGCTTCTGACATCCGGATTCATACATCTTCCCGATCACGTCGTGACTAAGGGCATTCTCAAATCGCACCCCTCCCATCCATTTTATCTCCTGCTTATTTTCCAGCAGTCCGTGAGATATCTCCCGCAACTGGTTAACAGGAACGGATTCGTCCGTAAAGAAAAAATACGGGGTATGATATTTTTGCGAAAGCTTACGGATGTCCTCCAGAAGTAATTCCGCCCGGCGTAAACGAAAATTCCTGTGATCCAGATGCAGGTTGCAGAAGGCGCATTTCCGGTAATAACAGCCCCGTGATGTCTGCACCGGCAGGACAGACACCGGGGCATGGTAAAGCCTCAGCGGCAGGTCATCAAAGTCAGGAGTAGGAAGTTTATTTAAATCCTCTGCAAAAAATGGCTCGTTGATCCTGATACTGTTATTATCCCGGTAAATCAAATTACGGACCTTTTTAAAGTCCCTCTTGCCATTCACCTGCTCTGCAAGGTCTAGCAGTGCGTGCTCTCCCTCAAAAACGATAAAACTATCAACGATTGAAAACAACCCGTCTATTTTTTTTACGTTTTCAATGAGCTTGGTAAAAACACTTCCACCGATGGTAATATGGGCGTCCTTGTTGCGATCCTTTATCAATTTTGCAAGGGTCAGACCTGGAATAATCTGAGAGGTGCTGGTAATGGAGATCCCTACGATCGTGGGTGAAAATTCCAGAATGGAAGCAAGGATATGGTCCTTGTACAGATTGAGGAAGATATTTTCTTCTTCATCGCCGAGCGCTGTAAAAATCTCCCGTGATGAATAGACGGAATACCGCATATCGTTATTGATCGCCGTCATTGACGAAGGGTAATGGAAGGCGGACAGAACGCCAAGAGCATCATTTATGGTACTGACACTTTCGATATAGCGTTCGAGGTCGTAAAAACCTTCTGACCGCAACGTATGTTTTGCAGGTTCTACCTTTTTCGCCAGGGCAGGGATCGTCTCCACTGCATGAATTAATGCCCGGCGCCTCTCCTGATCAAATGGTGCACCGCAGGAAGACGAACCAGAACTGTCTATATGCCTTAATTTATCAAGAATTTTCTGATGAATTTCACGGCATGTCTTTTCGGTGAGGAGAATATCCAGCAATTCAATATTAATGTCCCGCTGGACAACATCGGATACGCCGTTCTGTCTCAAAAAAGCAGTTAACGAAGGCAGGCTGAGGTAGGGCTGTGAAGGATGCCATGACGGTGGGAAGAGTAAGAGCACTTTCATTCCTTCACCTTTTTTTATCTCCCTCTGCTTTGCCCAGAGATTTCATTTTCGGCGGCATGATCGAATCCAGATGCAACGCCTCCTTACCAGCCAGAACATCCATCTGTTTTTGTGCCTGTATCTTTACCGGCAGACCATATATCTTAATAAATCCAAGGGCGGCGCTGTGATCAAAGGTGTCTTCTTTTTGATAGGTAGCCAATTTTTCGCTATACAGGGATAATGGAGATTTACGGCCAACTACGGTACACGTTCCTTTTGATAATCTTACACGGATCGTCCCAGTCATAAGCCTCTGACTGCTTAAGACGTATGCCACCAGGTCCTGATGAAAGGCGGAAAACCAGAGACCGTTATAAATCAGATCGGCATACTGCGCAGAGACTATATCCTTAAAGCGCAAGGCGTCTTTTGTCATAATCATGCCTGCCAGCGCACGGTGAGCGGCATGCAAGATAACCGCAGCGGGAGATTCATAAATCTCCCGGGACTTGATGCCAACCAGCCGGTTCTCCAGGTGGTCGATACGTCCAACACCGTGTTTCCCGCCACGCGCATTCAACGTATTAATCAGAACAACCCCGTCCATCTCCTCGTCATTCAGAGCAACGGGAATGCCCTTTTCAAAATAGATCTCTATATATTCAGGATCCTCCGGGGCGTCCGGGGCGCTTTTTGTCCACTTGTAGACTTCCTCCGGTGGTTCCGCCCAGGGATCTTCCAGGATTCCGCACTCGATGCTTCTCCCCCAGAGATTTTCGTCCGTGCTATAGGGACTCTTAATCTTTGCTTCCACCGGAATATTATGCTCTTCTGCATATCGGATTTCCTCATCACGGGTCATCTTCCATTCCCGGACAGGAGCAATGATTTGCAATTTGGGATTCAACACCTGCAGGGATACATCCAACCGCACCTGGTCATTTCCTTTCCCGGTACAGCCGTGCGCCACGGCGTCCGCCTTTTCTTCATGCGCTACATCCGCCAGCAATTTTGCAATCAGCGGCCTGCCTAATGCCGTTGCCAGGGGATAAACACCCTCGTACAGGGCGCCTGCCTGCAATGCGGGAAAGATAAAATATTTGACAAAGGTATCCTTCGCATCAAGAACAATTGCCTTTTTTGCCCCGATTTTTAACGCCTTTTCCCGAATTGCATCCAGGTCCTTTACCGCACCGAGGTCAATGGTCACCGTAATAACGTCCAAATTATATTTTTCGGGAATCCACTTAATCGCCACCGAGGTATCCAACCCGCCTGAATATGCCAGCACTACCTTTTTCCGTTGTTCCGCCATGAATAGAACTCTCCTATTGTTTACCTAAAACAGTATAAAAGAAGCTTTGTATAATACTATTGCTAAATCTGATCTTTATAATAACACCATTTCAAAATGAAATTATAGCAAACCAGAAGTAAGAATCAAATGATTTTCATTTTGAAATGGTTAACCACAAGACACCCACACAAAAGGATTTATTTGAAAAAAACCCTGGTGCTGAATTTTCTTAACGCTTGCATTTTTTGCCGAAATGATGGATACTTGAGAAGTCGTGCTGAAGTGAAAACACGTTTACTTTCACCGGGTCATTAAATTAGGCCGCCATGGACAGCGACTTTAAGCTCCCCTCTAGAAAGAGGGGCCGGGGGTGTGTTACGACCGATTTACACACCCCTTAATCCCCTCTTTCTAGAGGGGAAAATATCTGTTTGAAATTCCTAAACATTTAAACCTTTAAAAACAGAGCTATTAAAAATGAGTTGGGTTTGTCCTCACCAGATAAATAATGAATGCACGAGGCTTAAAAAAGCATGCCACCCTTCACAACAGGGCTGTGTGATGGAAGGAAAAGTTACCTTTCTTGACAATTCGTTGGATCGTGACGATAAGGACAACACGCAGAAGGATAATAAACAACGCAGAGTAATTACACCGAATACAGGAACCTGAAATGATGGGAATAATTTTGATCGTTTACAGGGATACCGAAGAGAGTTTATTTAACGGTAATTCAATCACAAATGTAGCTCCTGAACCTAACTCACTTTCCGCATAAATCCTTCCATTATGCTGATGAACAATGCTATGGGCAATGGATAAGCCCAAACCGGTACCCTTGCTATGTTTGATATTTTTTGCAGTAAAAAATGGTTCAAATATCCTCGTGAGGTATTCTTTCGGTATTCCGGGACCGGTGTCTGATATGATAATCCTTACTATCTCTTTCTGCCCCTCTGTTCGAATAGTTAAACATCTTTCATTTTTTCCTTCTCCCATAGCGGTGCAAGCATTTTCGATAAGGTCATGAAAAACCCGCCGGATTTGGTTCTTATCTACAAAAACTACGGGTAATTTTTCATCCAGGAATTTGAAGATCGCAATGTTTGCATATTCAAATTGATTCGACTTTTGCTCGACAATTTCCTCAAGAATATCGTTCAGATTAATCTGTTCTTTTGAAAGGGTATAATTTCCGGTAAGCGTCAACAGACTCTTTATGACACTATGTATTTGATCCGTCTCTTTTTGTATCCTGTTTAAATATTTTTTTGCTTTTTCACTAATAGAAGGGTCATTCAACACAAGATCCGCGCAGAGCTGAATTCCCGCCAACGGATTATTCAATTCATGTGCTGCCCCTGCTATTAAGTTACTCACGGCATACAGTCTTTCCGTCTTTACCACCTGGTGCTGTAACTGATATTCGCGGGTAACATCCCTGAGAACAACAATGATATCGGCCTTTTCTCCCGCAACTCCGCGCAAAGGCGAGGCAATGACAACAAAGTATTTTTCTTCGTTTTCTTTCGTATGGATTTCCCACGAAAGGTGCCGTTGTTTTTTAACAAATATCTCGTTATAAATTTCCTCGATCTCAATATTATTAAAACCCATGATAGAACCATCCTCGGCTCTCCTGACATCCAGATACCCGAGTATTTCCTTGCCAGCCCGGTTGATTAAAGTCGTTTTACCATGCGCATCCATTAACATAACGCCGTCAACCATACCCTCTATCATGGAATGAAACTTTACTTCTACCTCATCCAAATGTTTTCCAAGGCAATTCATCTGATACTTCTTTATCGCATTTTTACAAACGTTGGTGACCGTTTTTCCCTCAAACGGTCTGCTAATATAGTCATCTGCGCCTGCCTTCATGAATTTAATAATCATGACTTCCGAGCCCTGGTCTACTGGCACAACAATCACGGTCTCAGGCATGGCAGTCTTTATCCGCCTCAGGATATCCAACTCGCTTCCTGTTGTCACATCAGAGAGCAAAAAGATGATCTGTGGTCTTTCAATCTCCACGGCACGCATGATCTCTTTTGTGTCGGGTGTCACTAAAATTTCATACCCTTCTGCACTCACGATATCTTCTAAAATCTTTACCGAATTGGCGTCACGCGCAGAGACCATTACCTTTGCCGGGTATTGTACAACCCTGGCCTTATCAGCAGGAATTTTTCCGGGATGACATGCATGATAAATCAGATGCAACAAATCCTCCATTGCCATTGGCGCATGAAGGATACCATATGCGCCTACAGACTTCGCCAGTTGAGATGCCAAATGGGTTTCGTCTGTTCCCGACAACAAAACGACTGGAATGTTGACACTATTCTTGATCGCGCCAGATTTCATTATTCTGCATAATTGAAATCCATCCAATATCGGCAGGTTTATGTCCAGAATAGCAAAATCGGGGGCATGATCATTAAGATGTCTTAATACTTCGTCACCGTTGGTTGCAACCAGGATCTCTGGAAATCCATTTTGTCTCAGATAACCGATGATATCTCCGTACTTTTCTATGGTATCCGCTGCAAATAATATTTTCGTATGTATCATATTTCCTATTTATACCCGATTAGAATTCATTATTTCCAAGCGCAGTACAGCAGCCCCCTGACAAAGAGGGAATAAGGGATTTGTTAAAACCATGCAAAAAAGAGGTTTTCCCAGGATAATACTATAACGCCGTTAATATTTTCTCTCCTTCGGCTCAAAAGGCCCGATGGTAACGGGTTTATAGTCCAATTTTACCCCATCAGGGGTAAAATACGCCAACGTGTGCTTTAGCCAAACCATATCATCTCGTTTCGGGAAATCAGTCCGGAAGTGGGAACCCCTGCTCTCTTCACGTGCCAGCGCGCCTGTAACAACGGCCGCAGCTACATCGAGACTGCCCTTCAGCTCTAATGCCCACACAAGGCTGAGGTTAACCCGTTTACCGCTATAATTCAATTTAATTCGCTTATACCGTTCCTGCAAAATTTTGATATCGTTCACAGCTTCTTTCAACTGAGAGGCTTCACGGAAGATACCTACCTTACTATCCATAACTTTATTGAGGGCAACTTTGATATCAGCCTGAATCTCATTCCCCTCTGATTTACCCAATGTATCGATCTTTTGCTCTGCACGCTTAAACGCTTCACTGAGAGCACCGTCACCCTTTCTCCCTTCCAATCCTTGCATATATTTAGCGGCATTGCTGCCCGCAATCGCACCGAAGACAATTGTATCCAGCAACGAATTTCCACCCAGCCGGTTTGCCCCGTGCACACTTACGCAAGCCGCCTCTCCGGCTGTGTAAAAACCTTTTACCGATGTTTCTCCTTCCGTGTTGCAATCAATCCCGCCCATCGTATAATGCTGACCTGGCTGAATAGGGATGAGATCGGCCACAGGATCTACCCCGGCAAATTCCAAACAAATATCCCGTATGCCGGGCAATCTCTGGGCAATCTTTTCCTCGCCGAGGTGTCTCAAATCCAAATACACATAGCTATTATGAAAACCCCCACCTGCCATAATCTCACGCATGATATTCCTTGAAATGATGTCACGGGGAGCCACTTCCATGTCTTTTTTTGAATCACTGTATCTGGCTAAAAAACGCTCACCTTTGTTATTCAGGAGAAAACCACCTTCGCCACGGCAACCTTCAGTAATCAAAATGTTTTTACCCAATAAGGTAGTCGGATGAAACTGGACAAACTCCATATCCTTGAGTGGCACACCCGCCCAATAGGATAAGGCCATACCCATGCCGGTATTAATCAGGGCATTCGTGCTGTTTCCGTAAATACGGCCAACACCCCCCGTGGCAAAGATTACAACCCCAGACTGGAATGCCTCCAACCTTCCACTAATAATATCCAGCGCAATCACACCCACGCAAACCCCGTCTTCAATCACAAGGTCTGTCACTAACCATTCTTCATAGATGACAATCTCGTTCCGCTCAGCAGCCTGTTTGAATTTAATGGTTTGTTGATATAAGGTGTGCAAAAGGGCATGCCCGGTCTTGTCCGCTGCATAGCAGGTACGGGGAAAACCACCTCCACCAAAGGGCCGCTGGGCGATCTTCCCTTCAGAAGTCCGGCTGAAAGGGCACCCCCAGTGCTCCATCTCATAGATGCGTTCGGCAGCTTCCTTGGTCATGCGGATAACGGCATCCTGGTCGGCCAGGTAATCGCTTCCTCTTACCGTATCGAAGGCATGCTTTTCCCAGGTGTCGTAAATACCGCGTGGATGATTACCCAGGGGAGCATTAATTCCACCCTGAGCGGCAACAGAATGCGACCGGATGGGGTGCACCTTGGAAATCACCGCAACCTTTACATTATGCTGATTGAGTGCGATGGCAGCCCTCAGACCCGCCAACCCCCCACCAACTACAATAGCATCATGGTAAATCATGAATACTCCCAAAGGCATTAAACGTCAAAAATCTCATTTATCCTTCCGCTCCATTCATCTTTAAAATTTAATAACACTTTAGTTTTTTGAAAATTTCCATTAACGGCGATGCCTGACTCATCGTGTAGGGGCGAAGCATTTGCCAGTTTGGGTATGAACGCATACATGACAATTTTAGCAAATGCTTCGCCCCTACTATAATATCAATGACACATGGATATTGTTTTTCAAAAAACTAAATTGTTACGATAACTGTAATCCCGAAGGGATGTAATTATTATAGCATATTGTTATGCAATTGTTGTTAACCCCGTAGGGGTGATATGGCATCAGTGTTTCCTTAATATTTCACCTCTACGGGGTTGAAGATGATGGTGTGTTTTTTTCTATAATCATGTCATCCCTTCGGGATTTTTCCGTTTGTCCGTTTTCCCTATTGGCTCGTAACTATTCAGAAAAAATGTTCTCTGTTACCGTTAGTTTTGCTGAATCGTTACCATGCAAGAAGGAACGCTCCGGTGCATATACCCTTTTTCTTAATCAGGAGAATTGAATAATCAGAAAAGTACCGTCTTAACACCAACTGCTGCAATCACGAGAAAGGCAAAAATCGATATCCACAACAACTTCTTTTGACTGCGGGTGACGCCACAAAAATCAACCACCGTAATCCGTATTCCGTTTACCAGGTGTATCGCTACGGTAAGGAGCAACACATATTGAAATAGATAGCCAAATTTCGTATCAAATTTGCTAATTGCATAATCGTAGGCATCTTTTCCCTGAAAAACGGCGCTTAGGGTCCAGATATGCAAAAAGAGAAATACGGTAACCACAACACCGGTAATGCGATGGGCCCAGAAGGCGTACATACCTGCATTTCTGTTTTTTACGAGATCTTGAACAGCTTCCTTGATATTCCGGATGTTCATTTTTGAGACCTAAAACCCACTGCTTGTTGTTGTTGCAAACCAAATAAGGATATATACCCCGACACCAAAAAGGGTAAGTCCCGTCAACCAGAGCGTCCCCTTCACGAATTGTACGACTCTTTCGTGCCACGAAAAGTCTGCAAATATGCCCCATAATCCATTCAAGCCATGAAAAACAACCAGCGCAAGGAGACAGATATGAAAGGCAATCCATCCCGGCGAACAAAACCGGTGGACAATTTCATCGTAATAGCGGGCGGCATACCTGCTGGGGCTAAAATGAAAGACGAAGAAATGAATCGCCATCCCCATCACCAGCAATATGGCGGTAATTCTCTGCAAAAACCACGACCAGTAGCCCCGTTTTTCAATATTCATTATTTTTCACCGCAAAGATGCAAAGAACTCAGAGAAAACAGAGGTTGAGAAGATGAGCAGTTAGGAAGTTGGGAATATATCAACCCCCCCAGCTTCTTTTCCTTTGTGTTCTCTGTGCCTCTGTGGTAATTATTATGATTTGTTATAAAGATTCATTAAATCATCCCTGGTAAAGACCGACTCAAAAGGGATCTTCTTTCTTTCAATATTTTCTCGCCCACCTTCCTGGCGATCCACCAGGGCAACGGCCTTAATAACATCCAGCTTTGACTCCCTGGCGCGTTCAATGGCATCTATCGTTGATTGACCGGTGGTTACGACATCATCTACAATTATAACCTTGTCCCCTTCCCGCACGTTACCTTCAATCCATTTCATCAATCCATGTTCTTTTGCCTTTTTTCGCACCACAAAGGCATTAATCGCATCGTCCTGCATGCCGCTGACCATGGCGGTTGCAAAGGCAATCGGGTCTGCGCCCAACGTTAGCCCCCCAATAGCATGGATATGAAACGGTTTGACCCTATGATAAAAAAGATGCCCGATTAAGAGCATGGCCTCCGGGTCTAACGTTGTCGTCTTGCAATTAATGTAATAGTTGCTCATCCTTCCCGATACCAGTTTAAAGATAGGCTCTTCACTATATTTGAAGGATTTTTGCAAAAGAATTTCGAGTAGTCGTTTTTCTGCTTTCGCTAAATTCATGCTTTTTCGTAATCAGCCGTCTGGCTATCAGTTATTTGACTTCTGGCTTCTGATTGCTGTGTTCGGTATTTACAGCAATTTATCGATTTGTTCACACAGGAGCTTTACCGCTTCAGCAGAGCGTTTCAAGGCAACAGATTCTTCGGCATTGAGTTTGATCTCGAAGATCTGCTCAATGCCCTTTTCGCCGAGTTTCACCGGCACACCCACAAAAAGGCCATTGATGCCGTATTCCCCTTCACACAAAACGGCACACGGCAGTATCTTTTTTTTGTCTTTTATGATGGACTCTGCCATCTCTGCCACCGCTGCCGACGGGGCATAAAAGGCGCTGCCCGTCTTGAGCAGGCTCACAATCTCTGCACCGCCATCCCTGGTACGTTGTACGATTGCCTCCAGACGGGCTTTCGGTATCAATTCCTCCACCGAAACTCCTGCAACCGTCGTATATCGCGTCAGCGGAACCATGGTATCCCCATGCCCACCCAATACACAGGCATGAATGTTCTCCACCGAGACTTTAAGCTCTATCGCGATGAAGGTACAAAACCGTGCGGCATCAAGCACACCCGCCATGCCAATGACGCGATGTTTTGGAAAACGACTTATTTTATGGGCCACATAGGTCATGGCATCCAATGGGTTGGACACAACCATCAGGATAGCATTCGGCGATGTTTTTACCACATTTTCTACCACCGCCTTTACAATTCCGGCATTCGTTTTCAGCAAGTCATCCCTGCTCATTCCCGGCTTTCTTGCCATACCAGAGGTAATAACCACAATGTCGGAATTTCTCGTTTCTTCATACCCGTTCGTGCCACAAATCGTTGAATCATAACCATAGATCGGCGCAGATTCCAGGATGTCCAATGCCTTTCCCTGTGGCATGTCCTGGACTACATCCACCAGGATCACATCACCCATCTCTTTTTCCGCAAGGCGCTGAGCCGTTGTAGCCCCTACATTCCCGGCGCCGATAACGGTTATCTTTTTTCTCGACACACCAACCTCCTTTTTTCAGTTTTACATCACTATCTCGTTGAACCAAGGTGAAGAATATAGCACAAGATGGTATAAAAACACAATCGAAAACCGGTTGAACCTGATTTTGCAAATTGTCATTCCCTTCTGAAGGCACTTTTTTTTTATCAAGCCAAGGCATAAAACAAGTGTACAGGGTTTTTCTTTGGGGAATATTCTATTCCGGAGTGTTCGATTGTCGCCCAAAAAGTCAAAAGTACCTTGAGAAGATACGACTAAATCTCTTCCAGGCTGGTGCTGCGATGCTTGACGACCTTGGCCTTTACAATATAGATGACCTCTTCAGCAATGTTAGTGGAGTGGTCGGCAATCCTTTCCAGATGACGGGAAATCAGAATCAAGTGCACTGCACGTGTTATGTTTGCCGGGTCCTGCATCATATAGGTCAACAGCTCCCTGAATATCTGGTCATTCAGGGAATCTACGGTGGAATCACGTTCAGCGACTGCCCTGGCAAGCGCCGTATCTTTGTTCACAAACGCATCGATGCTGTCTTTCACCATGGTTTGGGTAATGGTCGCCATCCGGGGGATATCAATGAGCGGTTTCAGTTGCGGCTCCTGGTTCAGAGGAATCACGCGTTCTGCAATATTGACAGCGAGATCCCCCATGCGTTCGAGATTGTTGGTAATCTTAATTGCAGCCGTAATAAACCGGAGATCGATGGCCAAAGGCTGCTGTAGTGCCAGCAAGCCCACGCATTGCTTTTCAAGTTCCAATTCCAGGGTATCCACCTGCTCGTCGTTTTTCACTACCAGATGGGCCAATTCACTATTCCTCTCAATCAGTGATTTCACGGCATTGGCAATAGCCGCCTCTACCAGAGAAGCCATCTGAATGAGGTTTTTTCTCAGTGACCCTAATTGTTGATCAAAATGTCGTTCCATTGCGTTTCCCTTAAATCGTCCGGAAAATATCTTGTTCATTAATCTTTTTGAGGGGTGTTCAACACCTCATTGGTAATATTATACGCTGTTGGCTGCCCGTGCAATAAAAATCCCCTGGAAGCCGAAACCTGCGCCGCCTGCTGCACACTATTCGTAATTATTCAGCATGCTTTTGCCCACAATCATTATGGGTAAACGAACTATTGATTAGTCATCATGCCGCATTCGCGTCACCCAGAAACGATGAAAATAAGGTTTGTTGCTGTACCATGGTGTTGCGTTGACAGATGCACAATTTTCTGCGGTCTTATTTTCGAGTCAGTAATCCCGGAGGGATGACATGTTTATAGCATATCGTTATGCACGTGTTTAACCCCGTAGGGGTGGCATGGTATCCCTGCCTGTGCTGTGCGACAACACGGCAGACAGTATTATGTCCGCGATATTTCACCCCTACGGGGTTGAATATTGTGGTGCGTCTTTTTTCTATAAACATATCATCCCTATCGGGATTTTCCTGCCTGCCCGTTTTCTTTGTTGTACGGACGTATTGCCATACGCCCCTGCATCTCTGAGAAACATCCTTTGCCAGTTTCTCTGTTACCGTCAGTTTTGTTGAATATACACAAGATGTTCATAAAAGGTGAATTTTAAATTGGTACCAGGGTGGCACGGACAAAC